>JAAYCJ010000034.1 GCA_012729815.1 Phycisphaerae bacterium
GACGACCGGATTCTCGACCTGGGCTCCGAGGACGGCAGCTACCTCGGCTCGTTCTATCCCTGGCCCAACCGGATCACCCTCGCCGACATCCACGAAGGGCCGATGCGGCGGGGCGCGGAACGTTTCGGCTTTGAAGGCTGGATGCTGCTGTCCGGCGACGGAACGGTGCCCGTCAAGGATCGCGCCTTCGATGCGGTCTGGTGCAATTCGGTCATCGAGCACGTCACCGTGCCGCGTTCCGAACTGCCCGGGATGTCCGACCGCGAATTTCTCGACCGCAGCGAAGCCACCCAGGCCCGCTTCGCCCGCGAGATCGCCCGCATCGCCTCCGGCTATTTCGTCCAGACCCCGTACCGTCACTTCCCGGTCGAAACGCATTCCTGGTGTCCCGGCGTCCAGTACCTCAGCCAGTCTTCGCGATACCGGCTATCGCAACGCATGAAGAAACTATGGGTCAAGCAGTGGACGGCGGATTTCCGCCTCTACGACCGGCGGCGATTCAAACGGCACTTCCCCGACGCCACCACCTGCTACACCGAGCGGTTTCTGGGCCTTCCCAAAAGCCTCGTGGCCGTCCGACAGCGATAGCGTTTCTGCCGCTCCAGCGCCTTCCGGTAAAAAGCAGCGGGCCCGGAGGAAAACCCTCCGGGCCCGTTGTCGCTTCAGGTCGTCCGACCGGGATCGGAGCTTACCGGCACTCGTAGGCGCCCATATCGCAGGCGGCGCCCGCCGGACGCGACCGGCCCTCGCAGTCCACCTGGATGTCCAAACCGTAGAGGTTGCGGAACGTCGTGTAGACGTTCACCGTGCAACCCTTGTCCACGGCCGGGCTGGTCGACTGCAGGTGGTAATCATCGGCGCCGGCGTTGACGAACTTCGGATCGGCTTCGATGCAGCCTTCACCCTGGTTGGCGAACGCGGCCTTGAAGGCGGCTAGCGAGTAGGTCGTTCCGCCCCAGCGGATCCGCGTGCCCAGGGAGCCGGACTGCCAGATCAGGTTGTGATGCATCTCCGATAGGTTCGCCACGTCGCTGACCACGATTCCGATGTGGTACGCCGGCTCGGCGATGTTGGCGATGATGTTGTTGGCCATGCGCACCTTCAACTGGCCGCCGCCGGGGTAGAGGAGTCCCGCGTCGCAGTTGTAGATGGTGTTGCCGACCAACTCGAGCAGCGGAGTGGCCCACGAAATCACCGCGCTGCCGGCCGACCAGGCGCTGTACGGGTCGTACGCGTCATTGGCGTAGTGGTGGATGTCGTGCATCACGTTCCCGATCAGGTGGGCGTCGATCGCCCCGTTGACGCGGATGCCGATCGTGCAGTCGTAGACGTGGTTGTAGAGCATCCAGATGTGCGTCGGGTCGTAGTGCACCACGATCGCCGCTCCGTCCGACCCGGAGTCCGGGTAGTCGGTCGGGTAGAACCCGTACACCTCGTTCTGGCTGATGATCACGTCGCTCGCCTGCTTGATGTCGATCGCGTTCTCGCCGTTGTGGTGGATGACGTTGCGGCCGATGTACACGTGGCTTGCCGGGTTCGCCCGGCCGCCGCCGTGGTACACCTGCACGCCGTCCTCGCCATTGTGGTGAAGCTCGTTGTCCACCACCCACACCCGATTCGTGCCGCTCTGGATGATGATCGACTGGATGCCGTTCTCGTGGTCGTCGCGCCAGTTCCCGTTGTAGTATATCTTATTGTCGTAGAACACGATGTCGTCGTTGGTGTCCACGTACGGTGTGGCTTCACTTCCCACCGCGGTGGCCCACACGCCGCACCACGAGGTCGGGGCGAAGTTGGTGTTCTCGCAATGGCGGACCGCGACGTGGTCGCTCGGAGCCCGGATCGACATATTGCCGAGCCGGCCGCCGACCGCGTCGAACTTGACGTTCTCCAGGATCAGGTACGAGGCCTTGATCACCGTCTCGCCCGTGAACACCGGCAGGTTCGCCGCGCTGAAGCCGCGGACGAAAATCGGCTTGCTCGCCGTCCCGCGTCCGGTCAGCCCCAAGCGGCTGCCCAGGAAGTTGGTGTAGGTGTACGGGCCGCCGTGGATCTCGACCACGCTTCCCGGCGCCAGGTTCAGCGGAATGGTCCGCCGCGGTTTGGTCGGGCTGCCGTACGGGTTGCTGGTGTCGGTCGCAGCCGAGTGGGTGCAGTCCACGTAGTGCGTGTACGGGCCGTTGCCGGCATTGCGGTACGGCTGAGGGCCGCTTCCGAAGTCGAACGTCGCGTTGGCGTACATCGTGTGCGACTGCTCGATCCCGAAGCTCGGAGCCGGGATGCCGATCGGAGGCGTCCACGACCCCGCCGACTGCGGCGGAACCACGGTGATCACCACCGTATCGAGGTCCTTGCCGCCGCGGTCGTCGGTCACCTCGAGGGTGATCGTGTGCGTGCCGACCGACAGCGTCACCGAGGGCCGCGCGCCGGTGGCGATCTGGGTGGTCCCTTTGCGCCACACGTAGCCGGCGATGCTGCCGTCCGAGTCGCTGGAACCCGAACCGTCCAGCGTCACCTGCTGGCTGCCGTTGTCGTCGGTGTCCGTAACCGTCCGGTCCGGACCCGCGTTGGCCGTCGGAAGCTGGTTGGTCGTCGCACTGACCGTAACGCTCACCGAATCGCTGGCGGTCAGACCCCCGTCGTCGGTCACGGTCAGGGTGATCGTGTGCGCGCCGTTCGTCAGGGTCACCGTCGGATTCGGGCCGGTGGCGATCTGGTTGGTCCCTTCGCGCCACACGTAGCTGACGATGTCGCCGTCCGGATCGTTCGAGCCCGAGCCGTCGAGCGTCACCTGCTCGGAGCCGTTTCCGCCGCTGTCGCTGACCGTCTGATCCGGTCCGGCGTTGGCCGTCGGCGGGTTGTTCTCACCCGCGTCGCCCAGGCTTCGCACCTGGAAGTCGTCCCAGTACTTGCCTTCGTGCAGGCCGCACCAGAGCCCGACCTTGCCGGCGGTCCGACGGGCCGAGCGCGAGTCGTAGCAGTCCGCCTGCCACGCCGTCGGCTCATTCTCCCCGTCGGCCCAGACCTTGGCCTTGACCACCGTCTGGTTGGCCAGCGAAATCACCTGGACGCGGTAGCGGTACCAGACGTTCGGCTGCGGGGTCACCTGCGTGTCGGTGACGCCGCCGCTCATCTGGTCCCCGTTCGGATGCGGCGAGACGTGGAAGCTGGTTCCGGCGAACCGGCGCAGCCGATAGTACGTGTCCGAGTTCGGATAGTCCGAATAGAAGGTCACGCCGAGGCTGCCGTCCGTGGTGGTGGTCATCATTCGCCCGGTCACCTCGTAGTTCGACCACGATTCGCTTCCGCCCGCCACGTAGTGGGCATGGGCGTCGCTGAACACGCCGGGCGTTCCAAACGCCATAGTCCCGCCCACGTCGTGCACCGCAAAGATGCCGTCGCTGCGGGTCAGGCTGCTCTGGACGTCGGTGTCGAGCCAGTTGGTCGGGCTCGCGCCGTCCGCGTAGCTCTCAAAGTCCTCCGACAGCAGCGCGCTGGCCGCCTTCACGGCGACCTTCTTGTCGCCTTGCACGCTGGCGGCGTCCTCGACGTACTCGGCCGCGATTATCACCGAAACGTCCGACGCCACGTCCGTCGGCGTCTGATAGACGCCGGCGCTGATCTGGCCCGGACCGGAGGTCACCGACCATTCCGCCGCGCCCGTCACGTCCGTCGTCGTCTGGTCGTCGTAGGTCGCCACCGCCTGATAGTTGGCGCTGGCGCCCGCCGCGACCGTGTCCGGACCGGCGATCTGCACGGCAACCAGTTCCTTGCGGGTGTTCCTGACCGCAAAGCTCTTGGCCGCCTGCTTGGTAACGTTGTTCTCGGCGTACGCGGCCTGGACCTTGACCGCCTGGTCCGCGGTCAACGACGCCAGAGCCGAATAGACGCCCGGACGGATGAAGGCGCCTGAACCTTCCACCACCGACCAGTTCGCCTTGCTCGCCACGTCCGACGTGCCGCCGTCGTCGTAGGTCGCCTTCAGCGAAAACTCGCCGGTTCCGCCTTCGTCGATCTCCACCGGACCGTCCAGCGTCAGGCCTTCCAGGATCCGAATGGTGTTGGCCACCGTGATCCTCAGGGTGCCTTGCTTCCCGATCCCGCCTTCGCTGTAACCGGCCTGGATCGTCACGGCCGTGTCCGCCGTGACCACATCCGGAGCCGTGTACCGCCCGTCGGCGCCCATCGATCCGGGACCGGCCACCAGAGTCCAGACCGCCTGGCCCGTCACGTCCGCCGTCGTTCCGTCGGCGTAGTGGGCCGTCGCGATGTAGCGGGCCTCGCCGGCCTCATTCACCGTCGTGGCGCCGCCGATCATCACGTGGTCCAGCCCGGCCGTTCCGTTGGTCAGGGTGATGCTCTTCTCAGCGGTGAGGCTCACGCCGTTCTGGGCGTAGCTGACCTGGAGCATCGCAGCCGTCGCGCCGTCCAGCGCCGCCGGGGCTGTGTACACTCCACCCTCGTCGACCGCGCCCGGTCCGCTCGCGACGGTCCATGACGCCTTTTCGGTGACGTCCGCCGTCGCGCCGTCCGTGAACGTCGCGGTCACCCGGTAGGCCGAGCTTCCGCCCGCCTTCACCGCCTCCGGGCCTGTGATCGTCAGCGACGCCGGAGCCGGGGCCGCATCATCCATCACGATCAGGTCCAGCGAAGCATCCACCGTGGCATTGCGCTCCTGGTAGCTGGCCCGAATGGTCACCGGGGTCTCGCCGGAGACTTCCGGCGCGGTGTATGCGCCCGCCGTGGTAATCGTGCCCGGTCCGCTGCTGATCGACCAGACCACGTTCAGCGTTACGTCGGCGCTGCCGCCGCCCTCGTAAGTGACCGTCGCCTGGTACGACTCCGTGGCGCCCTCGCCAAGCACCGTCGTTCCGGTGACCGCCAGTCCCGTCGGCCGGGCCTTCTGTCCGCGAACGATGGTCAGGGACTTCTGCGACTCCAGCGACAGGGCCTTGGCCGTGTACGCCTGATCGCCTTCGCTGTAGGTCGCCCCAATTGTCACCGGCGTGTCCGCCGACACCGTACTCGGCGCGCGGTACAAGCCCGAAGGCGAGATCTCGCCCGGACCGCTGAGTATCTCCCAGCGCGTATTGCCGGTCACGTCGCGCGAAAGTCCCTCGTCCGTGCTGGCCGTCGAGATGAAGCTCGCGGTGCCGCCTTCGGCCACCGTGTCCGGTCCCGCGATCTCGAGATTCTTGGCCTCGCCCATCGTGGTTACGACGTTGAAGTCCATGCTGGCCGACTCGGTCACCCCCATCCCGGCATAGCTGGCCTGCACGCGAACCGGAGTCTCGCCGCTGACCGTGGCCGGGGCGGTATAGACACCGCTCGCGTCGATGGTGCCGGGGCCCAGGGTGATTGACCAGACCGCGGTCGCGGTCACGTCCTGTGTGCTGCCGTCGACGAACATGGCCGTCGCCGCGAAGTTGCCGATGCCGCCTTCGGGGACCATCTGCGGCCCCGCGATCGAAATGCCTCGAAGATCGGGTACCGGGGGTACCGTCTCAACGCATCCCCCCGCCATCAATACGCCTACCGTCGTCACGAAACCGAACAGAATCAGGGAGGTCTGTCTCAGGGGTGAAGCGGACGTGCCGCCATCGCTACCATCACGTCTGCCGCCAGGGAGACCTAGAAACATGAATTGTCCTCCAATCGGACAGTAATTCCAGTTATTAGACAGATTAAGCGCAACGTAACGCTGCTGCTGTCTTTCTGCTATTGCCGCTCGATGTAACTATGGAATATCTGGGGGAAATAGTCAAAGTTGGGTTGCGGTGCTCTTGGGTTGGAGTCTGCTGCGGTCTGCCGAGGCCGCTTTCGAGCACCGGGAACAAATTGATGAATCGTCAGTCCAACTCAACACAGATTCGGCGGGGGGACCTCTTCCATCCATGGCGCGTTCCTCTCCTTTGCACAATTGTTCAACAGCGTTCTACATTATCGGTCTAAGAATGTAGCGAAGTTTACCCGCAGGGGGAGCGGCAAACGGCCGCCGCTCGGCGGACTTCGGAGGATCACAGAGGATCATAAATGCATGTGCTTGTGGGTCATCGGAATATGAAGGACTATATCAGGTTGGGGCCAAGAACAGGTGATCTTGGCGTGTCCGATATTCTGCACATCGTGTCCACAACATTATATCCCGCAGATCAAGCATTGCGGATTTTTTTCCCTGCCCCTGTCTTTTCCGCTGATGGTCTCGCTCCGCACCGAATGCGTTGTCCGCCAACGCCATCTGTCTGATATCCGGACGTCCGTGTGGAGTTATCAATGAGCTTGATCCGATCTGGCGCAGATCTACGCCCATCCGGGATCGCCAATTCATAATATAGTGAAACCGATGCGCCGACGTCGCGCGAAGCTGCGCGTCGCGACATTGCCGATGGGCAAGAACCGTGGGGCTGCCCAACCGGCGACACCGGTAATACAACCACTCACAACTACCGTCGATACAGCCATGGCGCCTGCGACGGCGATCGTGGATATGTCGCAGGCATTGGGTCGGTCAGTGACGCGATATCCGCTTGGGCGGCGATCATGGCAAGTCAAAACGTCATTCGTGTCGCGCGTCATCGGCCGGCTCGGCCAGGCGTCAACCGCAGTCGCGGCTAACGCCCTCATGTGGGAGCCGCCAAGCGACGAATATACGGTTATCGGACCAACAATGTCAAGGGGGTGTTTTTTTTCGCCGTCAGGTCGTGCCCAAGCGGCGGCAGCCTCCTGCTGGAACGCTTGCTGCGTGTCGTTGACAGAGGCCTGCGGCTTCGCTATTGTGGCGGCATCGGGTGGGGGAACGCTTCGCCGATGCCGTTCCCGACCCGCCCGACGGCCAAGTTCGCAGGGATGAAGAACTTGATGCAGAGTGTTCCGGTGCTGATCACCTGGGACGTCGATCCGACCCCCGAGGTGACCGTCGAAAACAAAAAAGCCGCCCTCGTCCGGGCCGCGTCGCTGCTGAGCGATCTGCGGATCGCCGGCACGTTTTTCGTCCACGCCCGCATCGCTCCGGTCCTGGCCGACGAGATTCGCATGCTCGTGGCCAACGGCCACGAGATCGGCTGCCACGGCTTGACCCATGGCGACGAGGAGGAATACTCCTCCATGCCCGAGTCGATGCAGCGGAGTTACCTGACCGAGGCCACCGCCATCCTCCGCCAAACCGCCGAACGTCCGATCCGCTCGTTTCGCGGTCCGCGGGTCAAGACCTCCGCCGCGACGCAGGCGATTCTCGAGGAATTGGGCTACCTGTGCGACGGCTCGGTCTGCTCTCAGCGGGTGGATCTGGTGAGCTCCAATCTTATCAATCCCGGCTGGATCGCCGCGCCGCGACTGCCGTACCATCCGCGCCGTGACAATCCGTTCCGGCGCGGCGGTCGCCGCCTGTGGGTGATTCCGGTCTCCGCCGCCGTCGCGCCATTCATCTCCAGCCTGCTCTACGTCGCGGGAACGGGTTTCATGAAGATGCTTTTCCGGACGCTGCTCTGCGAGTCCCGTCGGACCGGCAAACCCATCGTCTACCTGATCCATCCGTTCGAGTTCGCTCCGTTCACCGAGCCGCGCCCGGCCAAGGAGCTTTCGTGGCTCCGGAAGATCAAGACGCACGGGTTGTCCATCCGAAGCCGCTTCTACGAGAAAAACCACGAACGACGTTTCGCCATGAACGCCGAGCTTTTCCGCTTTATGCATTCCTTCGCTGACGTGCGATTCATGACGGTCAGCCGATATGTCCGCGAGGTGCTGGCGGAACCGCCCGGCGAATCGGAGGCGTCATGCAATCGTTGAACTGGTACGTCCGCCGCCTTCGCGCGATGTCGCTCGGCGAGATCGCGTGGCGCATCCACGGCGCCGCCGTCGTCCGCGCCGACCGCCTTTTGCTGTCGCGGCGTCAGGGTCTTGAGCCGCTGGAACGAATCCTGCGTAACGGCGACGGTGCGATCGATCCGCCGTGCCGCGTCTGCGGCGTGGCCGTCGGCGAAGCGAGCGCCGTAGGATACGAAGACGCCTGGCGAGACGCCCTTGTCGCCACGGCTGACCGCATCGTCGAACATCGGCTAAGCTACTTCGATCAGACCGACCGCCACCTTGGCGACCCGATCGACTGGAACCGTGACCACAAACGGGGCCAGCCTTCACCGCTGGTATTCGCGCCCTCCATCGACTACCGCGACGTGCGCGAGACCGGCGACTGCAAGTTCGTCTGGGAGCCCAACCGCCATCACCAAATGGTGGTTCTCGGCCGGGCCTATCGCGCCACCGGCGAGCTGCGCTATGCCCAGGCCGTCGTCGATCAGATCGACGGTTGGCTCCGCGCGTGTCCCTACGGACTTGGGATGAACTGGCGAAGCCCGCTCGAGCTGGGCCTGCGGCTGATCAACTGGGTCTGGGCCCTCGACCTGATCCGCGAGGCGGAACTGGTCCGCGGCGAGTTCCGCCATCGCCTGTTCGACAGCGTCCACCGCCACCTCTGGGAGATCGCCCGCAAGTACTCCCGAGGCTCCTCAGCCAACAACCACATCATCGGCGAAGCCGCTGGTGTCTTCGTCGCTGCCTCGTACTTCGATCGGATTCGCAACGCCTCAGCCTGGGCCGACCGCGCCTTGCGGATCGTCTACCGCGAGATGCTCGGCCAGACCTACGCCGACGGCGGCACCCGCGAACAGGCCGCCAGCTACCACATCTTCGTCCTGCAGTTTCTTCTGGCCGTCCGCCACGTGGCCCTTCGCACCGGCCGCACGCTGCCCGACGGCTACGACCAGCGGCTGGAACGCATCTTCGAGTTCATCGCCGAACTGCTTGCCGGCGGTCGGCATCTGCCGATGTTCGGCGACGCCGACGACGGTTATGTCCTGGATTTGAGCAGCCATCCGCGGGACCCGCGCCAGTGGCTCGCCGTCGGTGCTTTGCTGTTCGACCGTGCGGATTTCGCCGCCGTTGCGGACGAATTCCCCGAAACAGCGTTCTGGCTGGCCGGTCCGCAAAGCCGCGCCAATTACGAGAATTTGCGCCGGTCGAACCAGCCGATCCTGCGCCCGCGGGCCTTTGCCGACAGCGGCACGTATCTGCTTCAGCACGCCGGCGGCGATCACCGCGTCAGCGTCGTGTTCGATTGCGGCGAGCACGGCTATCACTCCATCGCCGCCCACGCCCACGCCGACGCCCTGAGCTTCGTCCTGCGGCTCGACGGCCGCGATCTGCTGGTCGATCCGGGCACCTACGACTACTTCACCTTTCCCGAGTGGCGCAATTACTTCCGTGGCACCCGCGCCCACAACACCGCCGCCGTTGACGGCTGCGATCAGTCCGAGTTGCTGGGCCTGTTCCTCTGGGGCCGCCGCGCCCAATCGAAATGCCTCGAATGGGACGCCAACGACCGCGGCGGCCGGATCGTCGCGGAGCACGACGGCTACGCCCGCCTGACCGATCCGGTGATCCACCGCCGCACGCTTGACCTCAATGGTCCCGAAGGCAGACTTATGATCCGCGACGGGTTCACAGCCCGCGAAAGCCACCGAGTCGAGATATGCTTCCACTTCGCCGAGGAGGTCCAGGTCGCTGCGCTCGACGGCAACCGGTTCGCCATCGAGCTCGATCAGGTGTCCGCCACGCTCATTCTGGACCCGAGGCTCGTTCCCACGCTCATCCACGCTCCCGATCAGCCGGTCGGCGGATGGGTCAGCCGCGGCTATCACCGCAAGACGCCCTCCACCTCGCTTTTCGCCCGCGCCGGATTCTCCGGGCCGACCGAGTTCCTCTGCGAACTCCATACCGGTGGACACGCAAGCCGATAATCGGTAGTATGGGTGACTGGATACAAGGGGCCCGGTCATGGAGAAAAACGCCAAGCGATCATCGGTCATCGTCGCCGCCGCCGTCGCGTTTGCTTTGGTGGTTGGCGCCGGTGCCGCCTACCGTCTGGCTGCGGGCCGTCTGGCCCGGCCCAGCGCCGGCCTGGCCATTCCACGCGGCACACTCGAAAGGCGCCTGCCGCTGCAGATCGGGCCCTGGCAGGGGGCCGAGGTGCCTCTGGACCCAGCTATCGTTCGCACCACCGACGCCGACGATCTGGTCAACCGCGAGTACGTCAGGTCCGACGGCCAAGCCGTCGCCCTCTTCATTGCCTACGGCGTCCGCGCCCGCGACCTGATGCCGCACCGCCCCGAGGTCTGCTATCCCGGAGCCGGATGGACCGTTGACGACACCGAGACCGTCGACCTGAAACTGCCCGACGATACGACCCGCCAGGTTCGAATTCACCGATTCTTCCGGCCGGGTCTGAGCAACCAGCAGATTACCGTCTTGAACTACTACATCGTGGACGGCCGGTACAGCCCGGACGTCTCGCTGCTGCGGTCCATGGCGTGGCGCGGCGCCGGCGGCGTCCGGTACGTCGCCCAGGTCCAGATCACCGCCTCCTCCGCCTCCTCCCGCTCGTCGCAGGCCGCTCTGGACGCGATCCGTGATTTTGCCGTCGCCGTCGACCCCCACATCGCCGGTCTGCTGCCCGACGCCACGACCACCGCCCCTGTTTCGGAGGCGGACCATGACTAAACCGGCCAGAAGGAGACGACGGATCGAGGAACCCGCCCCTGGCGCGATCTTCACGCCTTTCGCCCTTGCCGTCGGAGCGGTCCTGTTGATCGCGCTGATGTGGAGCTACTGGCCGGCCCTCCGCCCGCTCATTCGCGAATGGCAGGTCGATCAGAACTACTCCGTGGGGCTGCTGGTCCCCTTCGCCGCCCTGTGGCTGCTCTGGCACGATCGCCGCAAGTTTCAAGCCGTCACGATCCGTCCCGCGTGGGTCGGCGGCATCGCCCTGATCCTCGTGGCCCAGCTCGCCCGGGCCTATGGGTTGCTCTTCCTTTTTGAATCCGCTGAGCGATATTCCCTGGTCCTCTCGCTGGCCGGGCTCGTCCTGCTCGTCGCCGGGCGACAAGCCTTCTGGCGTGCCCGCTGGATACTTCTGTTCCTCTTCCTGATGGTCCCGCTGCCCGGGAAAATTCACAACCTCATCAGCGGACCCCTTCAAAGCTACGCCACCGCGGGAGCCGTCTTCCTGCTCGAACTGTTCGGCATGAGCGTCGCCCGCGACGGCAACATCATCACTCTCAACGGCAGCACCGAACTGGCCGTCGCTGAGGCGTGCAGCGGCCTACGCATGCTCACCGCCTTCGTCGTGGTCGCCGCCGTCCTGGCCTATTTCGTGAACCGTCCGCCGTGGCAGAAAGCCGTCCTGGTGGTCTCCAGCGTGCCCATCGCCATCGCCTGCAACATCATCCGGCTCGTCATCACCGCCGAGCTGTACCTCTTGACCAGCAGCGAGGTCGCGGAGAAGTTCTTCCACGATTTCGCCGGGCTGACCATGATGCCCATGGCGGTCCTGATGCTCGTCGGATTGCTGATCCTGCTGGATCGGCTCGTGATCGAGGACCAACGGGCCGCCTCCGGAACTGTGCCCGACAGGGTCGAATCGTAGAGCCCTTCTCTCCTCGTAGCCGTTACGGGCGCCGCGGTTCATGACGTGCATCAAGCCTTCGTGCGGCTTATTCCTCTTGACTTTCTCTCTGAATCGGTGGTATGCTGGAACTAGCAGAGAGCTTTGAGGAGAAGTCAAAAGGCAACGTGGGCGGATCCTCGGGGTGGATTTCGCTTTTAGTGGAACCATATTCGGTAACAGGCCCAAACGGATTCGAGATGCTGGGATTCTCGGACGTTCGGGCAAGTAAATCAGGGGGATTGGATATGAAGACACACAGAACAGTTCTAGCCGCCGGGTTGGGTCTGCTGGCCTTTGTGCTGATGCCGGCCTTCGTTCAGGCCGACATCACCACCGGGGCCTGGTTCATGGATCAGTCGAACACCTTTGCCGACGGAATCAATTACGGCCGCGTGGACATCGAAGCCGATTCCATCGCCGGAACCGTCGATTTCACCGTGGACGCCTTCGTAATGCCGATCTATGGGCCGATCAACAACTACGGGATCGACTCCTTCGGTTTCAACTACACCAGCGCTGTGACGTCCGATCCGTCGACCTGGACGGTCGATTTGCCGACCGGTTGGTCGCAGGACGACAACGGCGGGAATATGGACGGCTTTGGGCGTTTCATGGTGACAGAGGACGGCACCGGCAACTCGCGGCAGAATCCGTTGATCTTCACGATCACGCTGCCCGATCCGGCTCAAGCCGTGGCCATGAACTTTGCCGCCGACTCGACCGGCACCGCCGGCGAAGGCAACGTCTTCTTCGCCGCCCACGTTGCCGGGTTTAACTCCGAAGAAAACCTGGTGGACCCCAACGCACCCAGCGCGGGGAGCCACTTTATCGGCGGCTCGACGCCAGTGCCGGCCCCCGGGGCCGTGGTGCTGGGCTTGGTTGGGTTCGGCTTCGTCGGATGGTTCAAACGTCGTATGACGTAACGGTCCGATAAACATAAGGTTATGGCCGGAGATGGATCCTTTGGTCCCTCTCCGGCCGAAAGAAGTCGACGACGGTTTTGGTTTGACAGAAACGTTGGGTTTCGCTTATACTGGTCTCCAGACGCGCAGGGGTTGCAGCGTTTGTTCGGGCAGTGGTTAGGTGACCAGATGAAGGTGTGGACGGCTATGGCGTTGGGTGCGTTGGTTCTGGCGGCTCCGGCCGTCCAGGCCGACGTGGCTGCTACGCCCTGGACGCCAACCGCGGCTGGTGAGTTCTCAGCCAGTTCCGTGAGCCCATCCGTCGAGATCGGCCCGATTGTGTGGCTCGATTCGGAGTTCGGCTCCAGCATGGCCCTGCCCGGCGGATCCGGGCTTTCGCCGGAACAGGACACCCAACAGGTCCAGTCGCTTCCGGACACCCCAGGCAGCGCCGCTCTGATGCTTCTGGGCCTTGGCAGCCTCGGAGCCCTCCAAGCTGGCCGGTCGGCCAAGAAATTCCAGTTCGGCCATTTCGCTTCCTGGTACCATTCCGGCGGACCACGCCAGATCGGCTACTCCTTCGCCATCGACCTGGAAAAACTCAGTAATATTAATGATCTTGCGGTTTGCCTCTTTGAGGCCATCGTCGAGGTCATCCCCTCTGGTCCTCTCCTTCAGCGGCAGCCGGTGCTGGTCTGGCGTCAAGCCCAGGCCTGTCCGGCGGCGACCGAGTGTCGTGGCCCGCCTCAGACGTGCTAACCACCTGCGGTCCGCATCGCAGGAAGTGTTTCTTTGTTGCCTTATTAGCACGGGTTGATTTATATTCACAGGAGAATTGGCATGAGGAATATGAAAGTGATGCTTGGCGTAGCCGCTCTGGCGGCTGTGGTTCTTGGCCCGATGGCCATGGCTGATACGTTCATCCTGGAAGACCTGAATACCACGGTCGTCCTGGACAACTCGACTGGCTCGGGAATGTACGAGTGGGACGTTGAGGGAGTCAATCACCTGTCGCAGCAGTGGTTCTGGATGCGGATGGGACAGGACCGCGAGTATCGTCTGGACCACTCCGGCGGGCCGGTCGCAGCGAACGCAACCGACCGCGACGCCAGCGGCCAGAATGACACCCTCTATCTCAAATATGACTACGATCTCTACACGGTCGAGGTCACCTACATGCTGACCGGCGGCGAGATCGGCAGCTTCACCTCGGATATGGCCGAGACGATCAAGATCACCAGCCGGTGCCAGGACGCGCTGGACCTGCACTTCTTCCAGTACACCGACCTGGACCTCAACAGCACAATCAGTGACGATACGGTGGAACTGGCCAACACCAACAAGGTCGAGCAGCGCGACGCCCTGACCATGTTCAGCGAGACGGTGGTCACTCCGAATCCGAGCCGGTACGAGGTCAACACCTGGCCGAGCACGCTGGTCAAGCTCGAGGATGACGTGGCCTCGGACCTGGACAACAACGACGGCCCGCTGACCGGCGACGCCACCTGGGCGTTCCAGTGGGACTTCGTCCTCGGTCACTACGGTGACACCTTCATCATCAGCAAGGACAAGCTGCTGACCAGTACCCCGATCCCCGCCCCCGGTGCGGTGCTCCTGGGCGCCTTGGGCCTCTGGCTGGTCGGACGGATCAAACGCCGTCTGGCGTAGCAGCGAGAACCTGGATCGTTGGTTGAATGACAATCGCCTTTCCCTGCCGCTTGGCCGGGAAAGGCGATTTCTTTGCGCTCGGTGCGCGTGGCGTTCCTGAATCTGTTGCGTTCCCGATCTCGCCTGCCGGCAAACGTTGACGCTTTTGCGGCGTAGATATAGTATAATGCCCCCGACCGGGTGGAGTGGCGGGGTTGTCCGCGGGATTTTGGGAGGTGTCACGCGATGAAACGGCAGATGATCGCACGGGCCAGAGTGAACGTCCGGCTGCTGGTAATCCTGTTGTTGGTGGTGGTCGGGCTCGGCGTGGCTGCGGTGGCGGCTCGCCAGGTGCGCCGGAACATCCTGGCCTCGCGGGCCCTGGCCGCCGGGCAGGATGCCTGCCAGCGGGGGGACTGGCCGGAGGCGCGCAAACAACTTCGCGAGTACCTCTCGCGACGGCCCGACGACCTGCCCGTTCTGGAGCAGTACGCCAAGGCTGAGCTGTCGATTGAGCCGATCGAGGAGAGGAACATTCGATGGGCGGTCGGGGCCTACCGCCAGTTGCTGCGCTACGACCCGAAGCACCGCGAGGCCTACCACGAACTGGCCCGTCTCTACGCGGGCATGCGCAACTTCGACGAACTGGGCTACATCACCAGGCTCTGCCTCGACCATTTTCCTGACGACCCGACGGCCAAAGTCTGGCTGGCCAAGTCGCTGATCACGCGGCGGGACAACGATCAGGCGAGCGAGTACCTGCTGGGCTTGGTCGAGGATATCGAACAGCGTCAACAGAAGTGTCCGGAATACGCCGACGCGTGCCGGTTGCTCAGCGGGATCGCCCTGCAGCAAAAGGGCGAAAACGTGGTCGAGGAGGCGTTCAAGTGGCTCGACCGAGCGGTGGCCTACGATCCGAACCATGCCGAAAGCTACGTGGCCCGCAGCCGTTTCTATCGAACGGCTCCGGCTTTCAGCGGCAAATCCCGGGCCGAGTTGGTTGAATTGGCCCGGCGGGATCTGGAACACGCCGACTCGCTGACCCCGGCCGATCCGCGAGTGCGGCTGGCTATCGCTGCGGAGTGGATGGAGCTTGGCGACGCGGATCGCGCCGCCGCCCAGATCGCGGCGATCGACGGCCTTCCTCGCGAGACGGTCATGCCCTACTTCCTGGACTACAATGACTGGCTGGTGGCCCTGTTCGTCCAGAAGTCGGAACTGGCGTTCGCGGGGAACGACGCGACGGCATCCGCCGCGGCCCTGGCCGACCAGACGCTGGACCGACTGGAGCAGGAGCGGCATCGGATCCGGGTGCTGCCTTCCGCGGTAAAAATCTACCTGTCCGGCCGTCGGATCGCCGACGCCCGGACCGCTCTCGACGAGTACCTGGAACTGCTCGGGCGGATGGAGCCGACCGCCGTCGCCAGCGAAGAGACCATCTACCTCGAGGCGATTGTCGCTCTGGCCGAGGGGCGTCCGTACCGGGCGATCGAGCTGCTGGGGCCGGTGGTCGTGCGCAACCCGAATCGGCCCCTGTACTGGAAGGTGCTGGCCGAATGCTACAGTCAGACGGGGCAGGCCCGACGCGCCGCACAGGCGCTCGCGCAGTACCTGGAGTATCGCCCGGGCGACACGGCGGCGCTGCTCGATCTGCTGGCCCACCACAACTCACAGCGGGACTGGGCCTCAGCCGTGGAGGTCGCCTCGAGGATCGAACGTCTCGATCCGAGCGATCCGGCGGGAACGTTGATGCGGATCGAAGCGGCGATGCACGCGGCGGCCGCCGGCCCTGAGGACGGGCGGGAACAGGCCTTTTCGCAACTGGCCGCGGAGTTGACCGCCCTGCGCGCGGCGCACCCCGAGTCGGCGGACGCGCGGGTGCTTCAGGCGATGCTGGCGGTGGCGAGAGGGCGTCTCGATGAGGCCGAGGGCGAGTTGAAGTCCATGGCCGCCGAGGATGGCGACGACGCGCTGACCGCCCGAATGCAACTGGCCCGCGTCTATGGCCGGCAGGGACGGCTTGACGATGCCATCGCGGTCTGTCGGGAGGCGTATCGAACGCACGCGGGCGCGGTTGCGCCGTACCTGACGCTGGCCGAGATTCAGAGCGGCCTGGGCCGTTCGGCCGAGGCCATCGCCACCCTTCGCGCGGGACTCGACACGGTTGGCGAGCCGCGGGCCCAGCGCGATCTGCGGCTGAAGCTGGCTCTGCTCGAGATCACCTCGGGCGACCGTCAGTCCGGCGTGGCGATGCTCAAGGACGCAGCGGCCGCCGACGTCTACGACGTGGACGCCCGTTCGCTGCTGCTGCGGCTGCCGGAGATCCGCCAGGATCGGGCATTCGCCCAGACGCTGGTGGATGAGATTCGCAGTACCCAGGGCGCCAGCGGGCTGCTCTGGCGGCTCCATCAGGCCTCCCTCTGGCTGGACGGCGACGACTGGCGCAGCCGCCACAAGGAGATCGGCGAGATGCTCAGCCGTTGCGTCGAGTCCGATCTGCAGTGGTCCGCCCCCGTCCTGCTGTTGGGACGGATGCACGAGCAGCTTGGCGAACTGGCCCGGGCCGAGCAACTGTATCGCCGCAGCCTCTCGGCCAACCCCGGGAGCGTTGAGGTGGCGGACCGGTTGGTGGCGCTGCTGGACCATCAGGACCGTTACGCCGACGCCCGGGAAGTGCTGGATGGACTGCAGGTCGACCCGCATTCGCGCAGCGACCGTCGCGTTCGCATGGCCATCGGCGCCGGACAACTGGACGAGGCGATCGGCGAGTTGAGGCTGCGGATTGCGGACGATCCGAACGACGTCGAATCCCGCGTGCTGCTGGCCCAGGTGCTTGGCCGCCAGGGCGGTCACGCCGACGAAGCCCTGATGCTGCTCGACCAGGCCCAGGCCCTGCATCCCGGTGCGTCGGGCCTGTTGGCTGCGCGAGTCGCGATCCTCCAGTCGGCGGGTCGGCTGGACGAGGCCAGCGCCGTGCTCGATGCGGCGGTGGCGCAGCGAGGCGATCGGCGGGCCCACGCCCTGCGCGGGGCATTCCATCAGGACCTCGGCCAGACCGATCTGGCGGAGAAGGACTTCGTGAAGCTGGCCGACATGGACGCCAACGGCCAGGGCTACGAGTTGCTCGGCCGGTTCTACGCTGAGACCGGTCGGATGGATCAAGCCATCGAGACCTGGCGGCAGGGGTTGGAGAAGCACGTAGAAAACGCCTCGTTGGCTCGGCGCCTGATCCGGGCGCTGGCTTCCCGCGACAAGGAAGGTGATCGCCTACAGGCCATGGCGCTGCTGGAGGATCTGGAGAAGCGGATGGGTGATGACGCGGACCTGCTGCTTCTGCGGGTTGCGATGATGTCCAAGGCCGAAGGCGGCGCGGATCGCGAACAGGTCCGGCCGCTTCTGGAGCGGGCGGTGCAACTGAATCCGATGTTGACGGATGCTCACCTGCGGCTGATCGAACTGGCGTTCCAGAACGGCGACCATGCAGCCGCCCGCGACCTGGCGATCCGCGCCCTGGCCACGCAGCCGGACCAGCCGCAACTGCTTCTGGCCCGCGCGCATGCCGAGCATTCGCTGGGCGATCCGACTTCAGCTTTGGAACTGGCGAAGATGGCGGTGCGGTCGGCCCCAACCGACCCGGAGGCGTGCCACGCCCTGGCCAGTCTCGCCGTATCGACTCAGGACCGGGCGGCGATCGACGAGGCCAGGCAGGCCCTCGAACGGGCCCTGGAGGCGCGTCCCGACAGCGACCGCCTGCGGTTGGCCTCAGCGCTGGTGCTGACGGCGGGCGGCGAACGCGAGGCGGCCATCCGTCAACTGGAGACTCACTTGACGACCCGGCCGGCCCGCGAGGACGCCGGCATGCTCCTGGCCTTGGCCGAGCTGTACCGTGTCGGCGGCCAGTTCGACGAGGCGGCCCAGCGGATCGAGCAGGCCGAGCGGGTCGAACCGAATTCGCCGACCGTGGTCAGGGAGCGGGTCCTCCTGCTGGCTGCGCAGAAGAAGTATGACGATCTTGACACCATGATCGAGGCCTATCGCGGGCGGGCCGAGGCCGATCCGTTGGTGGTGTACGCGGCCGCCTCGGCCCTCGGAGCGACCGGGTCGCCGGACCGCGCCCAACGTGCGATGGACCTCTATGAATACGTCACGCAGCAAGCTCCTCAGATGGTCGAAGCCCGGCTGGGGCTGGCCCTGATGGCCTATCACGCCGGACAGACGGAGCGGGCCGAGACCTTGTACCAACAGGTGCTCGATGCCAGTCCGGACAACATCCAGGCCCTCAACGACCTGGCCTGGATCGTTGGAGTTGAGGATGGTCGGCTGGAGGAAGGCCTGCAACTGGCGGATCGAGGGCTGCGCCTGGCGCCGCGCAACCTGCATCTGCGGGATACCCGCGGAGCGATCCTGGCCGCCATGCCCGACCGGCTGAATGACGCCAAAGCGGATTTCGCGATGTGCGTGGAATTGAGCCAGGACCCGGCCCGACGGGCTCGTTCATTGCTTCAGTTGGCCCGGGTCTGCTCGCAGCTCGGCCAGACGCAGGAGGCGCACAGCCATCTGGAAGAGGCGCTGCGGATCGATCGGGAACACAAGATATTCAGCCCCAAGGAGCGTTCCGAGGCCGATGAGCTTCTGCGGGCCGGCGAGGCCGACGCGGGTCAGGCGGGCTAGATCGGTATGGAGTGGCAGGGCTGGTACACCCTGGCGGTGGTGGTGTTGGTGTTCGTATCCCTGGCCAAGGGCCTGGGCCCGCCGGACGTCATCCTGTTGGGTGGGGCGGTGCTGACCGCGCTGGCGGGCGTCGTCACGCCGGCCGAACTGTTCGCGGGATTCGCCAATGAAGGGGTGCTGACGGTGGGGGCCCTGTTCGTGGTGGCGGCCGGACTGCGGGAAACGGGGGCTCTCGATGTGATGGGAACGCGGATGCTCGGTTCGGCCCGGGGCGAACGCGGGGCGCTGCTGCGGATGACGCCGTTTGTGGTCGGTTCGTCGGCGTTCCTGAACAATACACCGGTGGTGGCGATGCTGATGCCGGTGGTGGCTGATTGGTGTCGCAAGTTTCGGGTCTCGCCGTCGCGGCTGCTGATCCCCGTCTCGTACCTGGCGATCCTGGGCGGCGTGTGCACGCTGATCGGCACGAGCACAAACCTGGTGGTCAACGGTCTGATCCTCTCGGAGTGGCGGCGGCTGGATGGTGTGGAGGCTCCGGCGGGACTGGCTCCGATCTCGCTCTTTGAGCCGGCGTGGGTCGGCGTGCCGATGGCCCTGGTCGGCGTGATCTACCTGCTGCTGGTGGGGCGGCGGTTGCTGCCCGATCGCAAGAATCTGCTCGAGCAGTTCGGCGAAAGTCCGCGCGAGTACCTGGTCAACATGCGCGTTCAGCCGAACTGCCGCCTGATCGGCCAAACCGTTCAGCAGGCCGGCCTTCGCCACCTCTCCGGCCTGTTCCTCGTCGAGATCGTCCGCGACGAACGGATCATCACGCCGGTCGGGCCCGACGAGGTCCTGCAGGCGGAGGACGAACTGACGTTCACCGGCGTGGTCAATACGATCGTGGACCTGGAGCGGATCGCGGGCATGGCCCCGGCCGATCCGGAGACTCGCGATTTCGTCGGGTCGCGCCGCCACGACCGCCGGCTGACCGAGGCGGTGATCTCGGGCACCTCGCCCCTGATCGGCAAGAACATCCGCGACGCGAACTTCCGGGCGATGTATAACGCAGCGGTCATCGCCGTGCATCGCGGCGGCGGCCGCCTCAGCGGACGGATCGGCGATATCGTGCTGCGCCGCGGCGACACGCTGCTGCTGACCACCGGTCCGCACTTCGAGGAGGCCCATCGCAACAATCCCGATTTCTACCTGGTCAGCAGCATCCAGTCGGCCCGGCCGGTGCGGGAGGACCGGATGGCGATTTCGGTCGGTGTGCTGGTGCTGCTGGTGGTGTTGATGGCCGCCGGCGCCGTGCCGATCGTCCTGGCCGCGTTCCTGGCCGCTGGACTGATGGTGGCCACACGCTCGATCTCAGCCTCCGACGCCCGGCACAGCATCGACTGGCAGGTCCTGCTGACCATCGCCGCCGCGTTCGGCCTGGGCAAGGCGATCGAGAACTCGGGTCTGGCCGAGACGCTGGCGCATGGCTTCTTCGGATGGGCGGGCGGTTTGGGTCCGGCCTTTGCCTTGGCCGGAGTCTACCTGCTGACCGTGGTATTTACCGAGATGATCACCAACAACGCCGCAGCGGTGCTGGTCTTCCCGTTCGCGATGGC
>JAAYCJ010000035.1 GCA_012729815.1 Phycisphaerae bacterium
CAGGCGCGCCCCTTCCGCCTTCCCCTTCTCAATCCCAGCCAGAATATTGCGAAGCTGACTCTCACCGCACACCGGCCCCATCGTCGTCCGCGGATCGGTCCCCTTGCCCACAACAATCCTGCCGACCCGCGACAAAAGAAGATCGAGAAACTCGCTGAGCACGGATTTCTCCACCAGCGCCCGGCTGGTCGAGGTGCACCACTGGCCCGCGCAGGCGTACGCAGCCAACACAGCTGAGTCCGCCGCCGCCGCCAAGTCCGCATCGGCCAAAACGACGATCGGATTCTTGCCGCCCATCTCCAACTGCGTCCGCGTCAGCGCCGCCGCCGCCTTCTGATGAATCGCCGTCCCCACCTCGGTCGACCCGGTAAAACTGATCGCCTTGACCTTCGGATGCGAAACCAGCGTATCGCCGATCTCCGAACCCGATCCGGTCACAAAGTTCAACACCCCAGCCGGCAGACCGGCCTCCTCATAGACCCGCACAAACTCCGCGCCCACCCCAGGCGTCAGACCGGCCGGCTTCAACACGCACGTATTACCCGCCATCAGCGCCGGCGTGACCTTCCGGCACGGCACGTTGAACGGAAAATTCCACGGCGCGATCACCGCCACCGTCCCCAGCGGGCGGCGCACCTGATAGGCGAAAACCCCATCCTGCTCCGACGGCATGACCGATCCGCCCATCCGCACGCCTTCGGCGATCTGGAAGTCCATTTCCTTGATGGCCGATGCGATCTCCGCCTGCGATTCCCGAAGGGTCTTACCGTTTTCCGCGGTCAGAACGGCGGCGATCCGGTCCCGATGCGTTTCCATAAGTGCCAGGGCCTTCTTCAGATGCCCAGCCCGCTGATAGACGCTCAGGCCGCTCCACGATGCAAACGCCTCAGCCGCGGCTTCGACGGCGAGGTTTACGTCATCGGCTGTGGACTTCTGCCAGAGGCCGGTTACCGTGGTCAGGTCGGCTGGGTTCTTCTGCTCGTAGGTCCGACCGGCCCGCGACGCCACCCAGGCACCATTGATGAAATTATGATTCGCACTACTCATGGATTGGCCCTCTGACAACGGATTCTTGGTCTTTTCAGTGTTCGCCCATTGACTGTTAACGATATGATTGTCATAATGTGTTCTGTATTCCGTATTTTGTTAACAATCATCATTGTACTGGCGGCGACGATCGATGTCAACGACCGATGCCCTTGATCCGGTGGAAAGGATATCCCTCGGCGACCTGGTCGCCGAGCGCATCCGGCAGGCGATCCTGACCGGCGCGCTGAGGCCGGGTCAGCGGGTGACCGAGGATGAACTGGCCAGGGTGCTGGGGATCAGCCGCAGTCCGGTTCGCCAGGCGCTGATCCAACTCGAGCACGAAGGGCTGATCGTTCGGGAGAGGAACCAGCGGGCATCGGTGGTCTGCATGTCCGAGGAGGACATTGAAGAGGTCTGCACGCTTCGGTTGTCGCTGGAGACGCTGGCCCTTGAGCGGGCGATGGCGCGGGCGACGGCGGAGGATATCGCGGAGTTGGAGGGGTTGTTCAGGAAATATTCGAAGTGTTTGCGGAGCGGCGGGCCTCTGGCCCGGCTGGTGGAGCTGGATTTGGCGTTTCACGAGCAGCTCGTGCATATCTCCCGCCACAGCCGTCTGTTGCATGCGTGGGAAGGGATCAGGTTCCAGATCTCCTACCTGATGTTCACGTGCAATATCGTGGGCGAATCGGAGTTCCCAAGCCTCTGCGACGTCTGGCACTCGGAGATCATCGAGGCGCTTCGCCGCAAGGACCTGGCCCACGGGACCCAGCATTTAAGAGCCCACCTGGAAAACGCTTACGACGTATTCCGAACGCGGTACGCCCAGCAGGCAATCGAGAAGCAGGAAGGACGGGACCATGCGATTTGACCGGTTGGAGATGAACCCAGCGAAGAGTCCCGGCGTGCTGGATACAGCCACGTGGGATCGGCGGGCGGCGGTGCGAACGTTTGAGGCCCTTTCGGGTGAGTATCTGGAGCGTTTGGGTTTGGCGGCGAAGGCGGGCGCGGGATTTCCCGACGATCCGCGGTTGATTGCGTATCCCGGATCGGTGGCGGCCAAGGACGGTCGCTGCGTGTTGCTTGCCGGACTGGCGGATGGGCAGCATGTTTTTGTCGAGTTCGTGCCGGAAGGCGCGGCGACGGTGCTTGAAGATGCGATCGCATCGGTCACGTTGGCTGGGTCGGCGCGGGTTGTTTGTCATGCGGCGACGTCGGCGACGGTGCACGCTTACGGCCGGCGTGTCAAGCCGGGCAAGGGTCCGGCTGCGCTGGGAGCGACACCTCGGCTTGGGATCGGGGTGCGGATGACGACGGCGTGTTGGCCGGGGATTTTCGCGGCCATGGCGAAAAAGGGGTTTGCGGCGAACCCCATTCAGAACTCGATTCGCGAGTTGAACGTGATGTCGACGCTGTTGAAGGCTGAGCCTCCGGAGAAGAATTACGCGTGCGGGTTCGGCACGATCGAGTGCGGGTATACCGGCAGTTCGTTTGAGGGGCTGTGGCTTTCGGGCGTGCTGGAGGCGATCAAGAGTCCTCAGGCTTTGCGGTACGGAGCGGACGCGGATCACATTCAGGTGAAGCGCGGGCCGGAAGGGATGGCGCGGGCGAAGCGGTATCTGGACTGCGCGCGGTACTACACGTTCTACACGCTGGACATGGCTGACGTTCTGGATTACGGAGCGGCGAACGAGCCGTCGGAGGCGCGGGCGGCGGCGCTATTGGCGGAGAGGATACCGGACGAGAAGCGCCGCTGCGAGATCGTCGCGTATCATCGCGAGGGTCGGCGGATCGGCGGACGGGAGTATCGTCCGGATGAGGCGGCGCTGGGCCGGCTGATCGGGAAGCACTGGCAGTCTTTGCATGCGATCGAGGAGTTGACGGCGCACATTCGGAGTGGCAAGGACGGCGAGGCGTTCGATCTGGAGCTTTCGATCGACGAGCATCCGCCGGAGATCGCGGCGTTCGACTGTTTGACCGGCGATGAAGAGTTGACGTTTTTGTGTCTGGAGATTCGGCGGCGCGGGCTCGCGGTGACGCACGTCGCGCCGAATTTCGGGGTGGAGAAGGGGCTGGACTACCGCTGTCCGGACGGGCTGGAGGGGTTTGAGCGGCGGATTCGTTCGCAGTTCCGGATCGCTGAGGAATTCGGGTTGCTGCTGGATTTTCACTCGGGCGACGATCTGAGCGGCGGGCCCCGGCGGGTGATTCAGAAGGCGACGGGCGGGCGGCATCAGTTCAAGATTTCGCCCATGGTCCAGATTATCTTCGCGGAGGTGCTGCAGGACTTTGAGCCCGATCTGTTCGCGGAGTGGTGGGCGGACGCTTTGGCCTACGCCCGTCGCGAGGCGGAAGGCGGGGCTGAGTTCGCCCGGGCGTGCCTCGACGAATACGAGCAGGATCCGCAGCGGACGGCGCTGGCGAAGACGAAGGTGTTTCACCACTACAGTTTCGCGTTCGTGGGCCGTCGCGACGCGGAGGGGCGATTCATTTACCGCGAGAGATTTTACGATCTGTCGAAGGGCTTCTATCAGGCGTACACGGATCGGTTGACGGGTTATCTTGGGATGCTGGCTGACGAGCTGTTTTGACGCGATATTCAGGAGCGATGCGATGGAATTGTTGTTGGACAGTGCGGACCCGAAGGAGATTCAGGAAGTGACGTCGTGGGGGATGATTTCGGGAGTGACGACGAACCCGACGTTGTATTCGAAGGTGGGCGGCGAGACGGTGGCGCGGCTTCGGGACGTGGTGGCGGCGTCGCCCGGCTGCGTGTTCACGCAGGTGATCGGGTGGCACGACCGGGCGGAGCTGGTCGGGCAGGCCCGGTGGCTGGCTGAGCAGTCGGAGAAGATCATCGTGAAGCTGCCGATGGGCATCGAGGGGATCCAAGCCGTTTTGCAGCTTAAAAAGGAGTCACCGGAGATCAAGGTGGCGGTGACGGCGGTGGCGTCGATCGCGCAGGCGCTGTTGTGCGGCAAGGCCGGGGCGGACGTGGCGGCTTTGTTCAACGGTCCGCTTGACGAGTCGAGCGACGCGACGGTCGATATGGTCACGCCGGTCAAGAAGATCTACGCCCAGTACGGCTATAAGACGAAGGTTCTGTCGTGCTGCCGGTTTCCCCGCGGGGTGGGCGAGTTCGCAGCGGCGGGGACCGACTATTGCACGATGCGGAAGGAGTTTCATCACCTGCTGTACGAACACCCGTACACGGACAAGCGGATGTTCGGGTTTCTGGGCGATTGGGAGAAGGCGTTCGGCAAGGCGAAGTGGCCGCAGCGGTGATCGGCGCTATCGGCGGAGACGTTAGACGTTAAGGAGCGAATCGCGTGAATTCTCTGGATTTGTTCAAGCTGACGGGCAAGACGGCTGTGGTCACCGGGGCTGCGCGAGGGTTGGGGCGGCAGATGGCGATCGCGCTGGCGCAGGCTGGGGCGGATATCGCGTTTTGCGATTTGTTGGAGACGGAGGCTGCGGAGACGCGCCGGGCGGTGGAGCAGACCGGGCGGCGGTGTTTGTTCGAGAAGGTGGACGTCACTCAGCCGGAGCGGATCGAGGCGTTCGTCGCGGGCGTGGTCGAGCGGTTCGGGCGGATCGATATTCTGGTCAACAACGCGGGCCGCGAGTCCGAGGGCTGCGCGATCGAGGAGGTGGGCGAGGAGTTGTGGCGGACGATCATCGAGACGAACCTGTCCAGCATGTTTTACTTTGCCAAGGCGGTGGGCAAGCGGATGATCGAGCAGGGCCAGGGCGGCTGCGTGATCAACATTTCGTCGATTTCGGGGCTGATTATCAGTAACATTTTTCCGCGGCATAACGTGACGTACGGGGTGTCGAAGGCGGGCGTGGCCCATCTGACCCGCGGGTTGGC
>JAAYCJ010000036.1 GCA_012729815.1 Phycisphaerae bacterium
AGGCGACGTTCGGGACCAGCGGTTTTCCGTGGAATTGCTCAGACTATCGAGGCGGCCCGGAGCCCCGGGTCAAGATCGAAAACGCCATCGCCGCCGCCGAGCGGCATTTCAACATCTCGATGCACGAAAACTATGGCCCCCGGGAGACACAAGGTATAATCGACGCCCTGGTGAAGGTGGAAGCTGCGTATCTGCGTTGACGGCTTGCGTTTGCCGGATCGATGGACGTTCAGCCGTGGATAACCCGCAGCGAGGAGACGACGATGAAGGTCTATGTGTGCACGGACTTGGAAGGCGTGGCGGGAATCGTCAGCACCGATGAGCAGTGCGTGGCCACCGGCAAATACTACGAGCAGGCCAAGCGCTGGCTGACCGCGGAGGTCAACGCGGCCGTTGAAGGCATGTTCGAGGAAGGCGTGACCGACGCGCTGATCCTGGACGGCCACGGGCCCGGCGCGATCAGCTATGAGGACCTGCATCCGAAGGCCACGCTCCTGCACGGCCGGCCGACCTCGCCTCGCGAGTGGCGAAACGCGGTGGTCAACGAGTACGACGTGGCCATGATGATCGGCCAGCACGCGATGGCCGGCACCCGCGACGGCGTGCTCAACCACACCCAGAACAGCCGGACCGTCGAATACTACAAACTTAACGGGACGCCGATCGGCGAGATCGCCCAGTTCGCGCTGCACTGCGGAGCGATGGGGATTCCGATGATCTTCCTGAGCGGCGACGAGGCGGCGTGCCGCGAGGCGCGGGAGTTGATCCCGGCGGTTACCGCCGTGTCGGTCAAACGCGGGCTCAGCCGGTTCAGCGCGATCTCGCTCGCTCCGGCTGAGGCGCATCGCGTCATTCGCGAGGGTGTGCGCGAGGCGATCCGCAAGCACCGCGATCAGCCGATCGAGCCGGTGGTCTGGAAGGGGCCCTTCGTGCTGGAAAAACGCTTCTTCCATTCGGAAGTCGGCGACGCCTACGCCGGCAACCCGCAGGCCACCCGCCTCGACGCCAAGACGGTGCGGTTGACCGGCGACGAGATCGCCGAACTGATCTACGCGTAGATGTGACAGGGCAGACACAGGAGACCCAACGTGGCCGAAAACAGGATCACCGGCAGCTTCTTCGATATTCATCACGTGAACCTCTGGGACGCGATGTGGTGGACCGACCGGTGCCGGTTCTGGCAGGATGAGAGCTGGCGGGCTTTGATTCGCGATATGCACGAAATCGGGATCGACACCGCGATCTGCGGAGCGACGGCGCTGTGGGGCCGGCCGCTGTTTCCCGGTTATGAGAAGACGGTCGGCCGGCCGCTGCTGATGGGCTGCGACGACCCGCTGGGCGCGTGCGTGGATGAGGCTGACAAGTTGGGCATGAAGATGTTCTACGGCGTCGGCTTTCGCGGGCGGTGCAGCCAGGTGCGGGATTACGCCGACATGAAGCCGCCGTGGATCGAGGAGTGGTTCACCTGGAACCAAGCCCTGGCGGAGGCGCTGGTGGACCGCTACGGCGATCGGCCGAGCTTTGCCGGGCTGTACATGTCCTACGAGATCGACTTTCACGATTACCAGGTCGAGCTGTACGAAAAGCTAATGGGCGAGTACCTGCGGCCGGCGATCGGCGAGGTGCCCATTCTCGCTTCGCCCGGCAGTCTGGGCGAGCATTCCGATCCGCAGAAGTTGCCCGGCCAGTTGGAGCCGATGGGCATTAACATCCTGGCCCCGCAGGACTACGGCGGGCGGCGCCGGGACGTCAATGAGGCCCTGGACCTGGTCCGCGGCAACGCCCGCGAACTGGAGCGGTTCCGCTCGCGGATCGAGAGCGTCGGCGTGACGCTCTGGTCCAACTGCGAGGTTTTCGACCTGGAGCCGACGCCGGACGGGCGGGCCTGCTGCGTGCCGGGCCCGATCGAACGGGTCCGTCAGCAGATCGAGATTCAGGCCCCGTTGGTCGAGAAGCTGATCTGCTATCAGTATCAGGGGATCATGAACCGCAGGACGCCGCTGGTGGACATCGGCCATCCCGATACCGACAAGCTCTACCGCGGATACGTCGAGTACCTCCAGTAAGGCTGGTGCATTCGGAGGACTCAGGTTGCCTGCCTTCCCGCCGCGGTGCGCCGACAGCGTTTCGGCGCACCCTCCGCTGGCACTACCGGTGCGAATTCTGTACGATGGCGCCGGAAACAAGCAGCTATGAATAAGACGATACGGACGGCAATCATCGGCTTCGGGGCGATCGGCAAGGCGCACGCGGCGAGTCTTGGCCGATCGGCTGACTTTGCCCTGACCGTCTGCGCCGATCCGAACATCGAGCAACTGTGGGCCGAAGGGCTCGACCCGTCCGTGCACCTGTACGCGGACGCCGCCGGGATGCTGGCCTCCGAACCGCTCGACGCGGTGATTGTGGCCAGCCCGCACCATCTGCACCACGAGCACACGCTGGCCGCTCTGGAGGCCGGCTGCCACGTGATGGTCGAAAAGCCGATGGCGATCG
>JAAYCJ010000037.1 GCA_012729815.1 Phycisphaerae bacterium
CGCGGCATGCGATCGGTCCTCAAGCCGGGCGGTATGCTGATCCTGGACACGCGAAACTGGGAGAAGTACCGTAAGGACCGGGTGCGGTTCGAGAGCTTCTCCTCGCCGCGCGTCCGTGACGGGATTCGCTGTATCGTGTTGTACGTGCGAACGACGCCGGAGAGTTGGTCCGACCCGCACCTGACCGAGGTCGTGTTCATACTGGAACAGGACGGCCGCGTCTCCCAGCGGAGCTATCCGATCGTCTACTGGCCGTTTCGGTACGCGGACCTGATCGCGAGAATCCGCGCCGCCGGATTCGACGCCGTAGAGAGCGACCATAGCGAGAACCAGGACGGCTACGTCGTGGAGGCCCGGGCACATCCGTAGCAACAGCGAACCATTGGAGTACCGTGATGAATCAAGAGAACGTGTGGCATGAAGATGATGAGTTCTGGGACTTGTTCGCCGCGTCGATGTTCACGCCCAGGAAATGGGAGGAGGCGGTCGAGGAGGTCGATCACCTCGCCAGACTCCTGGACCTCGCGCCGGGCGCCGCGGTCTGCGACCTGGCTTGCGGGCCCGGACGCCACAGCATCGCCCTGGCGCGGAGAGGCTACGCGACCACCGGCGTCGACCGGACCGCATCGTACCTCGCCGCCGCCGGCGACAAGGCTCAGGCTGAGGGTCTGCACGTCGAGTTCGTCCAGGCCGACATGCGGACCTTCCGCCGGCCCGAGGCGTTCGACGCCGTGATCAACATGCTCACCGCGTTCGGCTATTTCGAGGATCCCGACGACGACCGCCGGGTGGCGGAAAACGTCCACCGCTCGCTGCGGCCGGGCGGGGCGTTCCTGCTCGACGTGGCGGGCAAGGAGTGGGTGGCCCGCATCTTTCAGCCGCGCGACTGGTCGCGCCTCGACGACGGCACGATCTTTCTGGCTGAGCGGAAGGTCCTGAAGAACTGGTCGTGGATGTGGAACCGCTGGATGCTGTTCAAGGACGGGCGGTGGTTCGAGAAGGAGCTCTCGCACCGGATTTACTCAGCCGTTGAGCTCGAGACGCTGCTCCGCCAGGCGGGTTTCGCTCGCGTGGACATCTACGGCCACATCAGCGGCGAACCCTACGACCACCAGGCCAAACGCCTGATCGCGGTGGCGAGAAAGGCTTCCTGAACGGCCAAAAGGCAAGCGAAGGTGGAGTCCGTCATGACAATCGATTTCGAATGCGAAAAAACCTGGTGGGACGCCAAGGCGTCCCGGGAGGAAAACGACACCGGCGCCGAGCCGATCAACCGGGCCCTGCGCTGGCGTGAGATCGAGCGCCGTCTGGACGGCGTCCGGACGATCCTCGACGGCGGCGGCGGAACCGGACGGTTCTCGATCCCGCTGGCCAAGCGCGGGTACGCGGTGACGCACCTGGACCTTTCGCCCGCGATGCTCGATTTGGCGCGGACCAAGGCCGAGGGTCTGAGCAACATCGCGTTCGTCGAAGGCAACGCCGCCGACCTGTCGCGCTATGCCGACCGGTCGTTCGATCTGGTGCTGGCCACCGACGGAGCCGTCTCGTTCTGCGGGCCGGAGGCTCAGAACGCTTTGGGCGAATGTGCCCGCGTGACCGGCGGCACGCTGATCGCGACGGTCTTCCACCGGGCCAAGCTGATCGCCCAGTGGGTTGACTGCAGCGTCCAGGCGACCGGCCGGCTGTTGCCCGCCGTCTACGCGATGGCCGACCGCGGCGAGTGGCGGCAGGACCAGTTCGCCGAGAACGGTCTGCTGACCACGAAGAACACTCACGGCCGAATGGCCCCGATCAAGGCGTTCCTGCCGGATGAGTTGCGGACGGTTCTGGAGCAGGCGGGCTTGGAGGTGGTGCGAGTCGGTGGACTCGGCTCGCTGACGCATCTGTGCGAGAAGGAAACGATCGAACGCGTCTTGCGCGACGAAGCTCTGCTGGCTGAGTTCATCGAGCTCTGCGACCGCTACGACCATGAGGTCCTTCCCGACGGTCCGGGGGTTCGCGAGCGGTGCGGCCTGATCGCTGTGGCCAAGCGACCGGCACGGGTCTGATGAAAACCGTGGAGCACAATGATGTTGTTGGATAGCATACAAGTTGTGGAAAAGACATACGGCACCCCTGAACTGGAATGGAATCGTCTGGAGCGCCGGCGGATGGAGTACGCGGTGACGCTGCGGGCGCTGGAGGAGCATCTTCCCGCCGCGCCGGCCGACGTGGTCGATATCGGCGGCGGGCCGGGACGGTACGCGATCGAGTTGGCGCGGCGCGGGTACCGGGTGACGCTGGCCGACCTGTCCAAGCCGTCTGTGGACTTTGCCCGGCGCAAGGCGATTGAGGTCGGCGCGCCACTGGCGGATTGCGTGAAGGCCAACGCGATCGATATGCCGTGCTTTGCGTTGGAGAGTTTCGACGCGGTGCTGCTGATGGGGCCGCTGTACCACCTGATCGACCCGGGCCATCGGCTGCGGGCGGTCAGGGAGGCCTACCGGATCGTCAAGCACGGCGGCGTGATCGTGGCGGCGTTTCTTGGTCCGTACCGCGCCCACATCAACGCAGTTGCCAATACCCCGCGGTACATCGTGGATGATCGCAATGAGTCCGAGATGATCCTGAGTACCGGCATACACCGGGTGAAGAACCCCGGCACGGGCTTTCCCGATGCCTGGTTCGCCCATCCGAGCCAGATCGAGCCGTTGATGGCCGAGGGCGGCTTCAGACAGGTCGCTCTGCTCAGTTGCGAGGGACTGACGACCGAAAGGGACGACCAGTTCAACCTTCTCGACCCGGCGGTCTGGCAGGCCTGGGTCGAGCTGAACTACCGCGTCGGACACGATCCGGCTTTGCACGGAGCGGCCCAGCATCTGCTCTACGTGGGCGGAAAGGAATGACCATGACACGCACAACCGACACGCAACACCTTTCGGTGCTGGAGAACTACTGGAACGGCCGGGCCGATCGCGAAGCCGGGCGCGAAGGGGTCGATCCGCGCAAGCGGGTCCACACCGACCTGCTGTGGCGGGAGATCTGGCGGTGCGTCGGCGGGCGCGAGCGGCTGACCATCCTCGATGCCGGCGGCGGGACCGGGCGGTTCTCGATCGGCCTGGCCGAGGCTGGGCACCACGTGGTGCACCTGGACATCTCGGGCAAGATGCTCACCGAGGCCCGACGGCGCAGCCGCCACGTCCAGACCATGCGGTTCGTTCAGGGCAGCATCACGAGTCTGGGCGTGTTCGAGGACAACGCCTTCGACATGGTGCTGTGCCTCGACGCGCCGCTGTCGTTCTGCCACGATCGCTACGAGCAGGCCCTGGGCGAACTGGTCCGCGTGTGCCGCTCGACGCTCGTACTCAACGTGTTCAGCCGCCTGGCCATCGTGCCGCTGGGCGTGCCGTTCGACGTGAAGCACTACCGGCGGCTCAACACCGTCCATCAGGTTTTCGATACCGGCACGCTTGAAGTCACCGAAGAGTTGCGGCGTCTTCAGCCGAGCATCATGCCGAGCTGGCACGCGTTCATGCCGGACGAGCTGGCTGCGATGCTCGAAGACGAGGGCTGCCGGCCGGTCCGCGCCTCAGCCCCCGGAGCACTGGCGTGCCTGGTCGAGCCGGAGACGCTGCGGGAGATCCTCGACGAGCCGGACCTCTACGAGGAGTACCTGGAGTTCGAGGAGCGTTACGACGCCAGCCCGTTCGTGCGGGGCATCGCGTGTCCCGGCGGCAGCGGCCTGCTCGTGACGGCTCAGAAAGCAAACGGAACCCGCTGACGCTTTGGTCCGCGCGTCGGCGTCATGCGACAGAGATATCGCCATGAACATTATGGAGATGACCATCGACGACTACGACGAGACGATCGCCCTGTGGCGGGCGGCGTCGGGCGCGGGCTGGTCGAGACGGCTTTGTCCGCCCTGCGTGAGACCGGCATCGGCAAGTGCCACATCATGGTGTTCGCGGACAATCGCGCCGGCAGCGCGTTCTGGCGGCGCATCGGCTGGTCGCTTCGCGACGACCTGCGTTTCATGTCGAAGATGATCGAGGAACCGATGCTCGGTCTGGCGTAGGGCGGGTGGTTCTGCGGCAACGCCGCAGGTTCACCCGCCACGAGAAAGCAAAGCAAGGAGAACGATTATGATACAGCAACCCGCGTGGCAGTTTGATGAGTTGAGTCAGGTTGGGGTCGATTATGCCGATCCGGCCGAGGTGGCGGCGTATGAGGAGCGGCATCGGCGATTTCGCGATCTGGACGGCGAAAACCGCCGGTTGATCGAGCGGCTCGGATTGAGCGGGCAAGAGACGCTGATCGATATCGGGTCGGGCACCGGGCTGTTCATCCTGGCGGCGGCGCCGCACTGCGCGAAGATTCACGCGGTGGATGTTTCGGAGGCGATGCTGGCGTTCGCGCAGGGGCGGGCGAAGGCGGCTGGGGTCGGCAACATCGCGTTTCATCGCGGCGGGTTCCTGACCTACGAGCATGCGGGCGAGCCGGCGGATGTGATTGTGACGGCAGCGGCATTGCACCACCTGCCGGACTTCTGGAAGCAGGTGGGCTTGAACCGGTTGGCCGCGATGCTGAAGCCCGGCGGGCGGCTGTACGTCAAGGACGTGGTCTGGTCGTTCGACCCGGCTGGATACCGAGCGTTTTTTGACGGCTGGCTCGCCGATACGCCGGCGGTGCGGGACCAGGCGCTGGTGCACGCCCGCCAGGAATTCAGCACGACGGCGTGGATCATGGAAGGCCTACTCGAACGGGCGGGGCTGACGATCGAGAGCGTCGAGCACCACGGTGGCTTCATGGCGGAGTACTTCTGTCGACGGCGGGAGTAGCGACCCGCCGCTGCGGGTCGGCTGGACACGGTAGTTGGCATCGTGCGACTTCCCTTTGTGGAGGGCACGGAACAGGCGGAGCACGCGGAAAGCGCGGTTTGGAGAGGCGGGCTTTGGAGAGACCGTGGAGGCCTGTTGGCCGGCGCGGGTTGGTTGTACGTTTTGTACAATTGGCGCGGTCTTGTACAAAACCGCGGTTGCGGTGTAAACTTCGGCGGCGGCGTGGGATGCGCGGGTTTTGTACAAATCGTAAGATTTGTCGCGGCCCGCCTCGTTCCCGCCGGAGCGTCAAGCGGGTCAGAAGATCGGAGGCGTATTGAGTTGTCAAGCGTCACTGGTCGACGCACGGGGGAGCGGAGGCTTCGCCCGCACAATAAAGATACCACATGAATTTGGGAGCTCGGAACACGGGTTTTTGGGCCGGCAACAGGATCGCATAGGGATTTCCATAGAGACTTGCGAGACCAATGCGGAATGAATGGAGAGTCCGCCGAGGGCGGCGGACCCACATGGAGCCGCCGACAAGACAGGAGAAAGGCGATGGTGGAGTTGCGGACTGAACGGCTGGTGCTTCGCGAGTGGCGTGAGGGCGATTTCGGGGCGGTGCATGCGTACGCTACGGACCCGCAGACCGTGCGTTTCATGGCGTTCGGGCCGAATACGGAGGAGCAGACGCGGGAGTTTCTGGTTCGTCAGATCGAACGGCAGGGTCAGGATCCGCGGACGGACTACGGGCTGGCGATGACGCTGCGGGAAGGCGGCCGGCTGATCGGCGGCTGCGGGATCTATCTGCGCGAGCGGGAGGGGGCGTCGATGGGGTACATGCTTCGCCGCGACTGCTGGAATCGCGGGTACGCCACCGAGGCGGCCAGGGCGCTGCTGGGTTTGGGGTTTGAGCAGCTTGGACTGCACCGCATCATCGCCAAGTGCGACACCGGGAACGGAGCGTCGGCGCGGGTGATGGAGAAGATCGGCATGCGGCGTGAGGGGCACTTCCGGCAGTCCGATCTGGTGCGCGGCGAATGGCGCGACGAGTATCTCTATGCGATGCTCGAGTCCGAGTGGCGGGAGAAGCACGATGGCCAATGAGAATCTGCAGCTCGTCGAGCTTTCGGTTAGGCACCGGGACGCGTTGCTGGCGATGGTCAAGGAATATCACGACCAGGGTGATCCGCGGCACGGCGGGGTTTTGGAGGACGTTGACGCATACATCCGGCGGCAGCAGGACAACTCCGCTGGGCGGACTCTCGACGAAGGCATCGTGCCGCAGACGACGTACGTTCTGGTCAGCGACGGGGCGCTATTGGGCACGGCGCGGCTGCGGCACGCGCTGGTTGAAAGCCTGAAGATCGAAGACGGCCACATCGGCTACGACATCCGGCCGTCGCAGCGGCGAAAGGGGTACGGGACGGCCATTCTCCGTCTGGTCCTGGCGGAGGCCCGCAAGCTCGGCCTGGACCGCGTGCTGGTGACCTGCGACATCGACAACGTCGGTTCGGGCAAGATCATCCGCGCCAACGGCGGCGTGTTCGACCGCGAGACCATCTCGCCGCGCTCCGGCAAGCGGGTCTCGCTGTATTGGATCGACCTGTCCGCGCGGGTTGCCGAGGGCGAGATCATCATCCGCGACGCGACGCTGGAGGACATTCCGGGCATGGTCGCCGTGCGGATCGCCACGTGGCGGACGACTTACGTCGGGATCGTACCGGACCACGTGCTGGACGAGCAGTCGCAGGAGAAGATCGAGGCCCGGTGGCGGCAGTGGCATCTGGAGATGAAGCCGGATGACGTGACGCTGGTGGCGGAGGATAACGGGACGGTCGTCGGTTTCGCCAAGGGCGGGGCCCACTGGGGTGACGTGCCCGGTTACGACGGGCGGCTCGGCGGGTTGTACATTCTCAAGTCGCACCAGCGTCGCGGGTTGGGCCGGCGGCTGGTGGCGGCGTTTGCCAAGCGGCTTGCCGCCCGCGGCTGTCGTTCGCTGGCGATCTGGGTGTTGGCCCGGAATCCGTCGCGCGGCTTTTACGAGCGTCTCGGCGGGACGCCGGTTGCGGAGCAGCCGATCGATATCGGCGGTGTGGCATTGCCCGAGGTGGCCTACGGCTGGCCGGATATTTCGGTGCTGTTCCAGGCGAAGTGAGCGTCCCAGCCGCGCGAGCTCAGCCGAACCTGTTCGTATTGGGAGACAATTGAGCGATGAAAGAAGCCTTCGTGGTAAACGCTCCGGTCGGCTTCGACTGGCGCGGTTGGATCGAGCGCTGGGACCGCATGCAGGAGCGGTACATTCCGTTTCGCGGCGAGCGGATGACGTTGATGGTGGAGTTGATCCGCCGGACGCAGGAGACGCCGAAGCGGGTGGTCGATCTGGGGTGCGGACCGGGTTCGCTGATGCACGCGATTCTTGAAGCGCTGCCGGACACCCAGGTGATCGGCGTCGACTTCGATCCGACTCTGCTGGGCCTGGCCCGCAAGCGATTGGAGGCGTTCGGGCAACGGGTCGCACTGCTGCAGGCCGATTTGAGGAGTCCGCATTGGTCTGACCGGATCGACGGGCCGTGCGGGGCCGTGGTCTCGGCCACCTCGCTTCACTGGCTCAGCGAATCGCAGTTGGCTTCGTTGTACGGGCGGATCGGCCGGCTGCTTATTCCGGGCGGCATTTTTCTGAACGCCGATCACGTCGGCAGCGTCATCCCAGCCGTTCAGCGGTTCTGGGGCGACCGGCGGTCCGCGATGCTCGACCGGGCCGATCCGAACGTCGACGACTGGAAGGGATTCTGGCGGCGCGTCGGCGAGGCGCTCGGCCTTGACACCGACGCTCTTCACCGCGAGATTATTGGCGATTGGTCCGGCGTCGAGGAAGGCCTGCCGCTTTCGTGGCATTTCGAACGGCTTGGCGAGTCCGGATTCGGCGCGGTCGACTGTTTCTGGCGGTCGGGCGGCGACGCGATTTACGGCGGCCTGCGCGGCGATGGGTAGGGCGGGTGGTTCTCGCCGGAGGCGAGGTTCACCCGCCGTTTGACTTGTTGAGGAATCGAACATGGTCTTCGTTCCCGACCGGCAGTACATCGTTTACGAGACCGCGCATTGGCGGGTGAATCATCGGGTGGATACGGCGTATCCCGGCTACCTGATGGCGGCGCCGCGCGATCCGCGGGCTGGGAGTCTGCCGGACCTGGGGCCGGATGCGCTGTCGGAGCTTGGGCCGCTGCTGGCGTGGATCAGCCGCGTCATCGAGACCACGCTGCAGCCCCGACACCTCTATCTCGGCCGGTTCGGCCATCAGAGCGGCCATAACCTGCACTTTCACATCATTCCCATCTACGACTGGACGATCCGGCTTTACCATTCAGACCCGCGATACCGGATGCTCAAGCAGTTCTATCGCGACGCTGACGGCGACGACAGCCCGGACGGAGCCGACCTGACGCTGTTTGTGTGGCGGGAGTGCTGCGAAGGCGGGAAACCGCTGCCGCCCGAAGCGCCGTCGGTGGCTCGGACGGTTGAAACTCTCAGAGAGGCCTTCGCTGCGGAGCGCCGGGCTTGAAAACAACCTGACGGGTCGTTATGTTGTCGTGACGGGCTGAATCGACCGACGACTTTTGCGCGAGGCGAGATGATCAAGGGCGTTTTTTTTGATTTGTACGGCACGTTGCTGGTGATGGACAACCCGGCTGAGGGGTGGGAACGGTGGCTCGATCGGCTGTATGACCAGGCGCGGCGGTGCGGATACCGCCGATCCCGCGACGAACTTGCGCAGCGGTGCGAGGGTCTGTTCACGCGGCCGGAGCCGGCGGCGAACGACGGGTTGACCATCTACGAGTCGCGCATCGCAGCGTTGTACGGCGAGCTGGGCCTGCGCCCGGCGCCGGATGACGTGCGGGCCGCGGCTGAGGCCACGGTCAACGCGTGGAACGATCGGTTGCGGCTCGATGAGGATACGCGCGAGGTGCTTTCGCGGCTTGGCGAGCGCCGCCGGTTGGCGTTGATTACCAATTTCGATCATCCGCCGTTTATCCCGACGGTTTTGGCGCGGATGGGCCTCGACGGGTTCTTCGAGCACGTGACGATCTCGGGGCAGGTGGGCGTCAAGAAGCCCGATCCGCGGATTTTCGCTCCGGCGCTTGGCGCGACGGGGCTTTCGCCGGACGAGGTGGTCTACGTCGGCGACAGCGTCGAGGACGTGGAAGGGGCGGTGGCGGCGGGGATTGCGCCGATCCGGATCGAGCGCGGCGGCGTGGACCGCAGCGGGGTGATCCGCGACTACCGGCCGGACCGGACGGCCCAGCAGCTCGCCGACGAATACGCGACCGATCAGCCGGCCCGGACGATCGCGAGTTTGAGCGAGTTGGTAAGCGTCGTTGATGAACTGCGTATCAAATGATCGGTGTTCTGACGATCCGGACGCTACTCGCGACAGAATGGTGCGTCGGGACGACGCACCCTACAATCGTGGAGGCCTGTCATGGCCGATGGGAATCTCAAGCGTTACGAGCTGTTCGGCTGGGACTATCCGCTGGTCAACGCTTTGAGCGATCAGGAGGTCGGTTGGTATCGCGGTTACGCCGAGCGGACGGGCGGGCCGGTTTTGGGGCTGGCGTGCGGGACGGGGCGGTTGTTGTGCCGTCTGGCAGAGGCGGGTTTCGAGGCGGTCGGGCTCGATATCACGGAGCGGATGCTCGATCTGGCCCGCGGGTTCGCAGCCGAACTGGACGAGGCCGCGCGGAAGCGAATGACGCTGATCCGCGGCGACATGGCTGAGTTCGATCTGGGCCGGCAGTTCGGCCTGATCACCGTCGCCGACAATTCGTTTCGCGAACTGGCGACGCGCGAGCAGCACCTCGCATGCCTCCGCTGCGTGCGGCGGCACCTTCGCGATGACGGCATCTTCTTGATGACCGAACGGCGGTTTCAGGCGCATCTGTATCCGGGCGGCCGGCGCGAGTTCGGCTGGAGCGAGCCGACGGTCGATCCGCGCAGCGGGTGCCTGGTCTCGCGGCGGGGCGAGTTGCGTCTCGTAAAGGATGGCACGTGGATATCCGGCGCGTTCCACTATAGAATAACCGCATCCGACGGATCGGAGCGGATCGAGCGTTGCCCGATCGAGAGTCCGATCCTTTTGGTCGAGGATTACCATCGGCTTTTCTCCGAGGCGGGTTTGTCGGCGGAGTTGCACGTCGGCTACGAGCATCGTTCGGACGACGGCCAGGATCCGATCCTCTGTTTTGTCGCCAGGTAGCCTCCGGTACGAACGACGCCGTTACGAGGACAGCTCATGTCTCAGCCTGCGGGGAACATCGAACCGCCCGCGGTTACGCACAGCCGGTTGGTTAAGGACCTGAGCGCGCTGGGCGTGGCTCGCGGGCAGCTTGTCATGCTCCACGCTTCAGTGAAGTCCATCGGTTGGGTCGTCGGCGGCCCTGATGTGGTCCTTTCGGCCCTGTTCGAGGTTCTGGGTCCCGAGGGCACGCTGATGATGGTGGTCGGCTGGGAAGACAGCACCTACGAGATGGATGAGTGGCCCGCTGAGAAGCGACAGGCCTATCACGACGAGTGCCCTGCGTTCGATCCCTCGCGGTCGCGGGCGTGTCGCAACATGAGCATCCTGACCGAGTATCTGCGCACGTGGCCGGGGGCCCGTCGCAGCGGACATCCCGACTGTTCGTACGCCGCGGTCGGTCCGCTGGCCGAGTGGATCGTCCGCGATCATCCGCTGCAGTACGGTCACGGCGTTGGTTCTCCACTGGCCAAGCTGTGCGAGGCCGGCGGTTCGGTGCTGCTGCTCGGCTCGCCGCTGGTTCACGTCACGTTGCTGCATTACGCTGAGTGCCTGGCCGACGTTCCCGGCAAGCGGGTGGTCCGGTATCGAGCGCCCGTTCTTCGCGACGGCCGCCGCGTGTGGGTTGAACTGGAGGAGTACGACACCTGCAACGGCATCGTCGGTTCCTCGGACCAGTACTTCCCGGCCATCATGGAGGCCTACCTCACCGTCGGACACGGCCGATCCGGACTGGTCGGCCACGGCCGATCTTATCTCTTTCATGCTCCACACCTGACACGTTTTGCCGTAGAATGGATGGAACGGCACCTGCGGGGAAAAGCTCCCGCGGTGTAGGACGGGCGGTCGCGCCGCCCGAAACAGACAAAATCACAACGGTGGGCTGTGCCCACGTACAGGTGAAACCATGACCGAACAATTCTCATACGAAAAGGCCGGGGTCAGCATCGAAACGGCGGATGCGGCGAAGCGGCGGATGGCGGCGAGCATGCAGTCGGCCGATCCGCGGGTGCTGAATCGGCTCGGACCGTTCGCGTCGCTGTTCGCAGCGGATTTTCCCGAGTGCCGCGAGCCGGTGCTCGTGTTGAAGATGGAGGAGCCGGGCTCGAAGCAGAAGCTCGCGTTCCAGCACGGCCGCGTGCGGTCGATCGCGTACGACCTGATCCATCACCTGATCGACGATATCATCGTGATGGGGGCGGCGCCGCTGGCGGTGCTCGACACGATCATCTGCGGCAAGCTCGAACCGCGGCAGGTGACCGACATGGTCGACGCGATGGCTGAGGCGTGCCGGTTGCAGGGCTGCAGCCTCGTGGGCGGCGAGACGTCGGAGCAGCCGGGCGTGATCGACGCGGGCCTCTATGTGCTGGCGGCGGCGATCGTGGGCGTGGTGGATCGCTCTAGAATCATCGACGGCTCGAAGATCGCCGAGGGCGATACCGTCATGGCCGTGGCGTCCAACGGCCTGCACACCAACGGCTATTCGCTGGTCCGGGCGCTGCTGGCCAAGGATCATCACCTGGCCGAGCGGCGGGTCGGCGACGAGAGTTTTCTCGACGCGATCCTGCGGCCGCACACCTGCTACTATCAGCCGTTCCGGGGCCTGTTCGGCAACGACGGCCTGCACGGCCTCGCCCACATCACCGGCGGCGGGATCGAGGGGAATCTCAACCGCGTCATGCCCGACGGGCTCGGCGCGCGGATCGACCTGGGACAGATCCGCATCCTCGACGTGTTCAAGGTCATTCGCGAAGCCGGCGCGGTGAGCGACGCCGACATGCGGCGGACGTTCAACCTCGGCGTCGGCATGACGATGGTCGTCGCGCCCGACGCCGTCGAGTCGATCCGCTGGCACCTGGAAGGCTTTGACCTGGCGGCGTATCCGATCGGTCGGATCGAACGGCGCGAGGCGAAGGTCGTTTTTGACGGAGCGCTCAACTGGCAGCGTCCGTGAGGAAGAGGCGCGATGCCGGCCGACGCGGTTGGGATTCTCGATGCCTTCTTCTCCCGATATCTCGGCTGCGATCTTGGCGGCACTGCATCCGGCGAGACGTGTATCGTCGCCTCGCCGCGGCGATTTGCCGCTGAGGTTGGTTACGGGCCGATCTTCGCGATCTGGATCCTGATGACCCGCGGACGCTGTGGGGCCTCACTCCAACAGCCGCTGGCCGCCGAGGCGAAGCGCATTCTGGGCGATGACGGTGTGGGTTCGACTCTCGATCGCGAATGCCGGTCCGCGCTGACCGAACTGGTCTGCCGGGCCGTCGGTCGCAGGGACGTCACCGCGGTCAGCGGGCCGATCCTTTTCTGCACGCGCGAGTCGCTACGTCCGCAATCGCTCCACCCATGCCGGCGGGTCGGACCCGGCGACGTGCCCGCACTGGTCCGCGCCGGTCTGCACAACGACTCGCTGGCCGAGGCCATCGACGCCGGTTTCTGTTTCGCTGCGTGGTCCGGCGGCGAGGTTGCGTGTGTCGCCGCGACCAATCCCATCGACGCCGTTCGCGCCGCCGACGGCGTCGCGGATATCGGGATTAACACCGCAGCCGCCCACCGCCGCCAAGGTTTTGGCAAGACCGCGCTGTCGGCCCTCACCGCCGCGCTGCTCGAAGCCGGCTGCGTTCCCGTGTACGCCGCCTCGGACCACAACGAGCCTTCCATCCGCACCGCGACGTCGGTAGGATACGTCCAGTACGCGTGGCAGTTCAGGGTTCAAGTCGCTCGTCAGGGTGGTTGCCGATCATGACGCCCGATCCGTCGCCGCATATCGACCGCGAAACCGCCACCGCGATCGTTCGCGATCACGTCGATCGCGGGCTTGGCGTGGTGGACATCCGCCCGCTGCACGGCGGCATGATCAACCGCGTCGAGCAGTGGTTCACCGACGGCGAACCGGCGAGCCTCGTGGCCAAGATCACAGAGGAGTCCGACCATCGGGACTTTCGCGATGAGGCGGCGGCGCTGGCGTGGTATCGCCGCAACACGCAGTTCCCGGTTCCCGCACCGTACGCCTGCGTATCGGATGAACGGTATTTCCGCGGCACGGTGCTGCTGATGGAGACGCTGGCCGGGCGGCACCTGGGCGAGGCGCGGCTCAGCGCCGAAGGCATGCGTCGCGTCCAACTCCAGCTTGCCGGGCACGTGGCCGATCTGCATCGGCACAAACAGCCGACCTACGGCAGCGCTCTGTCCAATGCGCCCGGCTTTACGAGTTGGCTCGACTGTTTCGGCCCGATGATCGAGAGGAACCTGCACCGCGCGGCGCCGCGTCTGGACGACCGCACGCGGCAAATCGCCGGGCGGCTGATCCGCGAGCTGGACGGCTGGCTGCCGGAGTTCGGCGCTCCGACGCTCGTGCACGGCGACCTGTGGTCGGCCAACATCATGGTCGACGACGCCGATCCGGATCAGCCGACGATCACGGGCTTTATCGACGGCACAGCCGCGTTCTGCGAGGTCGAGTCCGAACTGGCGTACCTGCTGGTGTTCCAGACCGCCGACGAGACGTTCTTTCGCGAGTACCGTCGCCGCCATCCGATTCGCGAGGGTTTCGACCGCCGCTGCCGCGTCTACTGGCTCAACACGATGCTGATCCACGTGTGGCTCTTCGGCGACTCGTACCTGCCGCGGTGCCGGCGGTTCGCCCGGGAAATCGAGCGGCTGTCCTCCTAGAATTGACAAAACCGTCATGGGAACCGAGTTTTGAGCGAGATCAAGGGCATTACGTTCGATTTCTATTACACGCTGGCCCACTACTGGTCCGGCCGGAACCGCGGCGCCCGCTGGCAGGAGCACCTGGCCACCCACAAGCTCGCCGCCGACCCGTGGCACGACGAGATGCTCTACCGCGTCTTCCACTTCTACGCCGACGTCTACCATCCCAGCATGGCCGACGACCAGAAGCGGTTCTTCTGGAAGGAATTCACCCGCCGGCTCTTCGCCGCCTGCCGGGTCCGGGTCCAGACGCCTTCCGAGTTCCTTCGCCACGTCGAGCCCGTCCGCGAGATATTCGGTTCGTCCTGCCTGGCCCTCTATGAGGAGGCGCCGGGCGTCCTGGAGGAACTGGCCGACCGCGGCTACCGGATGGCGATCATCTCGAACTGGCACCGCGGGTTGTCCTACTTCTGCCAGGAGCTGGGCATCCTGGACTACTTCGACGCGGTCGTCGCCTCGGACGAGGTCGGCGCGGTCAAGCCGGACCGGCGCATCTTCGACGAGGCCAGCAAGCGTCTGAGCCTGCGGCCCGAACAGATCGTCCACGTCGGCGATAACCACGTGGACGACCTGCAGGGGGCTGAGGCGGCTGGGTTCGCCGCCGTCCTGCTGGTCCGCGAGCATCATCCCAATTTCGGGCGGATCAAGGCGTGCAAAAACCTCATCGAGTTTCAGGAGACCCTTGACAGCCGGCCGCCGGCTGGTAAGTAATGACCAACGCGATCGGACGGACCGGCCGTCCCCGCCAACGTGATCCGAAACCGAGGCCCCCAATGACCCGCCGAGAACTCGTCAAAGCCGCCATCGCCCACCATCCGACCCCGCGCGTGCCCTACGTGATTGACCTGTGTCCCGACGCCTGGGAGGCCCTGGCCCCTCTGGCGGACGGCTGCACAGCGGAGGAGTTCATTGACAACGACGTGCGCGACTTTCTTATTCCCTGGTGGAACTGGCACGAGTTGGGGTCCGACTGGTCCGGTCCCGATACGCCCACCAGCCCCGCCAGAGTCATCGGCTACGGCAGTTACGAGCAGTTCGTCGATGAGATCAAACGGGCCGCCGACCAGTGCGACAAGTACTTCCTGGTTCGCATTTATGGCAGTCACTTCGAGAAGGCGTACTTTTCGCGCGGCATCGAGAATTTCCTGGCCGACATGGCGGGCGACCCGCCATTCGCCCGCCGGTTGCTGCAGGGCATCATCGACCGCAACATGGTGATGATCGAGAATATCATCGGCCTGCCCGAGATCGACGGGATCCTGCTCGGAAGCGACTGGGGCTCGCAGATGGGCCTGCTGATGGCGCCGGACGTCTGGCAGGAGATGATCCGGCCGGGCGAACAGCGGGAGTACGACCTGATCCACGCCTGGGGCAAGGACGTCTGGATCCACTCCTGCGGCAACATTGAGCCGATCATTCCGTCGCTGATCGAGATGGGCGTGCAGGTGCTCAACCCCGTTCAGCCGGAGGCCATGGACCTTGCCAGGCTCAAGCGCAGCTACGGCGAGAAGCTGACCTTCTGGGGCGGGATCAGCACGCAGCAGACCCTGCCCTACGGCACGCCCGACCAGGTGCGGGCCGAGGCCCGCGCCGTGCGCGAGCTGATGGCTGAGGGCGGCGGCTACGTCTTCTCACCCGCCCAGTCCATCCAGGGCGACGTGCCCGTGGAGAACATGCTGGCCCTGCTCGAGGTGGCCAGAGAGACCCGTTAAGCGAAACCGCCAATGGATACGCGCTATCAGCCGGTCGATGACGGCTATCGGATCGTCGGCAGCACGAGCATCTTCAATCGCACCCTCTACGGCGGTCACGCGCAGGACGACCTGCCCGAGCGCTATTTCACCTTCGCCGGCGATGCGCCGATGGTCATGGGCGCGATCACCGACTGGCGCAAGCGGCCCGACTGCAGCGACGCCAAGTGCGGGACGTTCATGGCCGGCGTGGCGGCCACGCCGGGAGTCCGCGTGCCGGTCTTTTACTATCAGGGCGAGCGCGACGGCGACCGCTACGGCCAGTGGTTCCACGAATCGCCGGGCACGATCAGCACCTACCGCAACGGCTGGACCGAGCACCAGGTGCGGCCGTTTTTTCAGTGTTTTCCGCGCGTCGAGGCGCTGATCGAGGTCCTGCCGCTCCAGGAGCACGCGGGATTTCTCGTGCGGCTGAAGGTCTCGACCGACCAGCACGTGCACCTGGCGATGGGTTTCGGCGGGGTCACGGATTTCCTGGGCCGCTTGGAGTTTCCGTACGTCAAGGCCCGCTGCTTCGGCCCGAAGGACTGCGAGGGCAATCGCGTGGAGCTTGGCGAAAACCGGGCGCTGATTTGCGGGCCGGACGGCGCGGCCATCGAGTCGCGGATGTGGATTGGGGCGTCGTTTCCCGTCGAGGTCTCGCTGGGCGATCCGAAGCTGGTGGATGAGGGCGTCGGGCCGTTCCTGAGCCCGGACGCCGATCCGGACCCGCGGTCGCCGATGGTCCGCATGAGCTGCCCGCTGATGCCGGGCCAGACGCTCGACGGCTTTGTGGTGGTCCTGCGGAACGTCGAAGAGCAGGTTCTGGATCGCTACCTGTCCAGCAGCGACCCAGCCGTCGAGATCAAGCACGCGATCTGGCGCAAGCATGAGGTCATCAAGATTGAAACGCCCGACCGCATGCTCGACCTGACCGTGCCGTCCGCGGTGGTCGCGCTGGATGCCTGCTGGCATCAGAATACGTTCTGTCACGGGGCCTATGCGTGGCACTGCCCGTACATGGGCTGGCGCAACTGGTACGGCCCGACCGCGATCGGCTGGCACGATCGGGTCGCCGCCGCCATCCGCGCGCACGCCGCCACTCAGGTCCGTCCGGACGAAGTCAATGGTCCGGAGCACGTGGTTCAGACGGAAGGCGACTACAACCACCTCGAGAACAGCCACGGCTACATTCCCGAAATCCCGGACGGCCGGCGCGGCATCTTCTACAACATGCAGGAGGTCTACGTCGATCACGTCCTGCACTACCTGGAGCGCACCGGCGACCTGGCCCTGGCCCGCGAGGTGTTTCCGGTGATCGCCGACGTGCTCGACTGGGAACAGCGGATTCTGGACTCGGACGACGACGGGCTCTACGAGAACAAGCTCAACACGTGGATTTCCGACGCCCATTCGTACAACGGCGCCGGCTGCGCCCAGTCCAGCGCGTACAACTACCGGGCCAACCGCACGATGGCGCTCCTGGCCGAGATGCTCGGGCGCGACGCCGCACCGTTCGCCGCACGCGCCGAGAAGATTTGCGAAGCCGTCTTCGAGAAGCTCTGGCAGGCGGACCGCGGCATCCTCGCCGAGTACGTCGATACGCTCGGCCACCGCCTGGTCCATCCATCGCCCGAACTGGCCACGATCTACCACGCGATCGAGGCGGGCCTGGTCGATCCGTTCCAGGCCCACACCATGCTGCGCTTCACGCACACCGACCTGCGCAACGAGCGGACAGGCCCGCGCGGCGGGCGGCTCGTCTGGTCGTCCAACTGGTATCCGCAGAACTACTCGAGCTGCGGCCTTTACACCGCCGAGAATCTGCACCTGGCCTGGGCGTGCTTCCAAGCCGGTCAGCCGGCCCAGGCGTGGCCGATCCTGGCCGCCGTCGCCGACACCCATTTCATGGGCGACAACCCGGGCATGGCGTGCCATTGCCTCACGCCCAGCGGCTATGCCGACTCGGCCCAGGATTTCACCGAGATCATGAGCCTGCACCTGCGGACGATCGTCGAAGGGCTCTTCGGCCTGCGGTGCGACCTGCTGCGCCGGCGCATCGAGATCGCTCCCGGATTCCCCGACGACTGGAAACACGCCCGGCTGAAGGTTAGGGACGTCGAACTGACCTACCGGCGCCAGGGCCGGACAGAGACGCTGACGGTCCGCTCGGCGCTCGCCGCCCGGCGGATCATCCGCCTGCCGCTGCGGGCGACCGCGCTGGAGTCGGTGCGAATCAACGGATCATCCGTCGAGTACCGGATCGAGCCGGGCATCGGCCGGTCGCTGCTGGTCGTCGAGAGTGACACGACAGAGGAACTCACCCTGACCGTCCGCCACGGCGGCAAGCGTTCGCCGTCGCTGACCTCGCCGCGCCAGGTGACGCGCGGCAACGCCTTGGCCATCAAGGTCGCCCGCGGCCGAGCCACCGAACTGCTCGACCCGACCGGATGCCTGCACGACCAGCGGATCGAGGCGGACGCCGTCAACGCCTCAGCCGCCAGCCGTCCCGGCCATCACACCGCGTTCGTCCGCGTCCAGGCCGACCGATACGACGCGTGGCTGCCCGTCGATTTCGAAATCCTCGACAAGCGCCAAGCCCGCCGAAAATCGCCGATAGGCAGATTCGAGCCGATCGACCTCGCCGACTGTTTCAACGTCGCCCTGGCTGAGATCCACGATCTGGACTATTGCCACCCGCGCCCGGAGACCTTCTCGATCATGACCCGCGGGAACGGCCGGTTCATCTGGGACTGGAACCAGGGCGGCTATCAGAAGGTAGTGATCGACGACTCGACACTCCGCCGGTGCGGCGGAACCTTCACCACCGCCTCCGGCATTCCGTTCCTCACGGCGGCCGACGGACCCAACGCCGCGTGCGTCTCGATCTGGGACAACTTTCCCGAGCAACTGACCGTCCCGCTGTCAGGCAAGGGCACGGAACTGGCGGTGCTGCTGATCGGCGTGACCAACCCGATGCAGGCCCACGTCGAGAACGCCCGCCTCGACGTCCGGTACGCCGACGACGCGGTCGAGCAAGTGTCACTGGTCAACCCGGTCAACTTCGACGACTGGCTCGTGGCTGCGGTCCAGAGGGAAAACGAGACCGTCTACTTCAGCCGCACCAATCACGCCATCGTCCAGCGCATCGCGCTCGATCCGGCCAAGCCGCTGGCGTCGCTGACCGTCCGCGCCGTGGCCAATGAAGTGGTCGTCGGACTCCTGGGACTTGCCATCCGCCGGAAAAAGTGAGAGGATAGACCACCATGAACGGCAACGGCTATTCGGCACTCCCGTACTTCCGCCGGCGATTCGACGCGGTCGCCCGCCGGTCTGCCTTCTCCGCCGGCAGCGCGGACCAGTGCAAGGCCTGGCAGCGGACCCTGCGGCGAAAGCTCAAGCAGCTCACCGGCTACGAAACCATGCAGCCGACCGACCCGCAGCCGCAGATCACCGAACAGATCGAACTCGATGACTGCTTTCGCCAGCACGTCGAGATCCGCACCGAACCCGGCGTGGTCATGACCCTCTACGTACTCGTTCCCAAAACCGGCTCGGCCCCCTGGCCCGCCGTCATCGCCACCCACGGTCACGCCAGCGGCGGCAAAGCCGCCGTCGCCGGCGACCGCACGCATCCGGAGGTCGCCCGCACCATCGACGAGCACAACTACGACTACGGCCGGCAGTTCGTCCGACAGGGCCTGATCGTCTTCTGCCCCGACGCCCGCGGTTTCGGCGAGCGCCAGGAGCCCGCCGTCGCCAACGAAGGCGTCCTGGCCTCTTCATGCCGGCACCTCAACAGCATGGCCTACCCGCTCGGCCAGACCGTCACCGGCATGTGGACCTGGGACCTGCATCGCCTGGTCGATTACATCCGAACCCGGCCGGACTGCCGCGGGACTCGGATCGGCTGCGCCGGCCTTTCCGGTGGCGGGCTTCAGACGCTCTGGGCCGCCGCCCTCGATCCACGGATCGGCTGCGCCGTGGTCAGCGGCTATTTCTACGGCTACAAGCAGTCGTTGCTCGACATGTACCAGTGCTCGTGCAACTACGTGCCGCACCTCTACGAATACGTGGATATGGGCGACATCGCCGCCCTGATCGCCCCGCGCCCGCTGCTGATCGAGACCGGCGACAGCGACCCGCTCAACGGGGCGGGCGGCCTGCGGAACGTCCAGCCGCAGGTGGCCATCGCCCGCAAGGCCTACCGCCTGCTCGGGGCCCAACGCCAGCTCAAACACCACGTTTTCCCCGGCCCCCATCGCTGGTGCGGACAGCAGGCGTTGCCCTGGATGAAGGAACATCTGGCCTGAGCACGGCGAAGCCGAACGCTGGGCCAACGCGAATAAGCGACGTTTCAGGTGAATAATTCGCCATTGGTTTCGTCTAGACCAATGTAACAAGGGTCAGAAACCCTGGCAGTGGAGGATCGGACGATGTTCGATAATCTGTCGGATATGACCGTGCTGGAGAAGATTTACGCCTTTACCGCCCTGATCGGAGGCATCGCCTTCGCCATCCGGCTGGTGATGCAGTTCGTCGGGGCGTTCGGCGACGTCGGCGATCTGGATCTGGATCCCGGCGACGGGGGCTTCGAGGTGCACGACGCCGACACCGACATGAGCTTCAAGCTGTTGTCGATCCAGGGACTTACGGCGTTCTTCCTGATGTTCGGGCTGGTGGGGTTGGCCCTGTTGCGGGCCAGCCACGTCAGCGAGGGATGGTCGCTGGTCGGCGCGGTGATCGCCGGCCTGGGCATGGTCTGGCTGTTGAGCCAGATGTTCAAGCAGGCCAAGAAGTTACAATCCAGCGGGACCATCAATCCCCAGCGGGCGGTCGGCGAGCAGGGGACGGTGTACCTCTCGATCGCCGCCGGCGAGACCGGCAAGGTCCAGATCCGCGTCCAGGGCCGGCTGAGGATCATGAATGCCGTTGCGGAGAATCACGAGCAGATCGCTACCGGCGAGCAGGTCCGCGTCGTGCGGGTCCTGCCCGGCAGTATTTTGGTAGTGGACAAAACCAACTAGTATTCATAAGGAGCAAGACGATGGATATGGGAACCTGGGCCATCATTATTGGCGTCGCCCTGCTTATCCTGTTCTCGATGGGAATGTTCCTGGCCTCGCGCTACAAGCGGTGCCCCTCGGACCGGATTCTGGTGATCTACGGCAAGGTGGGCGGGGCCCAGTCGTCGCGGTGCATCCACGGCGGCGGCACGTTCGTCTGGCCGCTGATCCAGGATTACGCGTACATGAGCCTGACGCCTATGACCATTGGCATTCCGCTCCAGAACGCGCTGTCGATGCAGAACATCCGCATCAACGTGCCGAGCACGTTCACCGTCGGCGTCAGCACCGACGCCGAGACCATGGCCAACGCGGCGGAGCGCCTGTTGCGGCTCGGCTCGCGCGAGATCGAGGACATGGCCAAGGAGATCATCTTCGGCCAGTTGCGTCTGACCGTGGCCTCGCTGACCATCGAGCAGATCAACCAGGACCGCGAGAGTTTCCTGACGTCCATCCGCAAGAACGTCGAACCGGAGCTCAACAAGATCGGGTTGTACCTGATCAACGTCAACATCACCGACATCACCGACAGCTCGGACTATATCGAGAGCATCGGCAAGAAGGCGGCGGCCGAGGCGATCAACCAGGCCAAGATCGACGTGGCCGTGCAGGAGAAGCTCGGCTCGATCGGCGAAGCCGAAGCCGTACGCGAGAAGGAAATCCGGGTGGCGGAGAATCTGGCCCAGGCCGACAAGGGCAAGAAGAAGGCCGACGCGGACCGGCGCGTGTTCGTCCAGCAGCAGGAGACCACCGCCACGATCGGCGAGGCCGAGGCCAACCGGGAAAAGGAAATCCGCGTCGCTGAGAACGTGGCCCAGTCGGAGAAGGGCAAAAAGAAGGCCGAAGCCGACCGCCGCGTGTTCGTCCAGGCCCAGGAGGCCGAGGCGGTCTCGGGCGAGAACAAGGCCAAAGCCGACATCGCCGACGCCGAAGCGCTGCTGGCGGTCAAGCAGGCGGCCGCCCTCCAGCAGGCCGAGGTCGCCAAGCGCGAAGCCCAGGTCGAGATCCAGAAGGCCCAGTACAAAGCCGAGCAGGAACGGTTGACCGCGGAAGAGGTGGTCAAGAAGGAGATCGAAAAGCGCAAGATCGAAATCGCCGCCGAGGCCGAAGCCGAGCGCATCCGCCGCGAGGCCAAGGGTAACGCGGACGCGATTTTGATGAAGTACGAAGCCGAGGCTGAGGGTATCCGCAAGGTGCTCGACAGCAAGGCGGCCGGTTACGAGTCGCTGGTCAGGAGTTGCGACGGCGACGCCCGCGCCGCGGCCACGCTGCTGATGATCGAAAAGATCGAGGAGATCGTCAGCCGTCAGGTCGAAGCGATCAGCAACCTCAAGATCGACAAGATCACCGTCTGGGACGGCGGCGGCAACGGCGACGGGTCGTCAACCTCGAACTTCATCTCGAGCCTGATCCGGAGCCTGCCGCCGCTGCACGACGTGGCCGAGATGGCAGGCGTGGATCTGCCCAAGTTCCTCGGCGAGATGGCCGACCGCACCGCGGCCAAGCCGCACGCCTCGCGCCTGACCGACATCGAGGAAAACCAGGACCGGACCGAGCTGTAGCGGACAACTTGCGGGAGTGACCCGATGAACAACCAGACCATTTCCACCCCAGGCCCGGCCAGGCCTGGCCTTTCGGGTACGATGAAAGTGCTGATCGGCTGCGGCGTCGGCTGCCTGGTGATGATCGTCCTCCTGGTCGTGCTTCTGATCGTCCTCTACAAGGTCGGCATGAGCTACTACAACGAGTGGGTCGACGAGTTCGCCGAGCAGGGCTATCGCCAGGTGATGGGCCAGACCATCGAAGTGACCGATCCGGTGACGGAAAAGACCCTGTTCACCGCGCAGATGGTCAAGCTGATCGCCGACAGCCAGACCGACGTGGCGATCATCGCCCAAGGGGCCGAAGTGCACGGCCGCATCGAGGGCGATCTGCACTTCCGCGGCCAGGCGATCACCATCGAACCGAACGCCGTTATCGAGGGCGACCTCGAGGTGCAGGCCCAGGCGGTGGTCATCCACGGCCGGGTGCTCGGGCAGATCACCGGGTCCTATCAGGCGATCGAGGACAACCGGCCGACCACGGCGACCGCGCCGGCGACGCAGCCGGCATCGCCGTAGCATCCGCCGTTTGACGCGCGAACACCGACAACCGGGGCGGACCCTTCCGCCCCGGTTTCGCATTGGGCCGGTCGGCGAAATATGCTTGCCTCCCGCGGCCCGTCGCCGCAGAATCCCCTGCAATTCCAGCAACCAGGATACAAAGGAACGACCAGCATGAACTTCAAGGAGCGTTTCAACGCGACGATGCACTATCAGCCGGTGGATCGGGTTCCGCTGATGGACTTTGGATTCTGGAACGAAACGATCCCTGAGTGGGAAGCGCAGGGTCTGCCGGCGGAGCTGGCGAAATGGGGCGGCGGCAACCGCTGGGACATCACCAAGTGGATGGGCATGGACGGCGGCTGGAACACCTACGGACCCGTGGGCATGATGCCCGCGATGGAGACGCAGGTCATCGAGGAGACGGCGGAGTACGTGGTCTACCGCGACTCGACCGGCGTGCTGCTCAAGGAGAGCCGGACCTCGCGGAGCATTCCGCTCTACCTCGACTGGCTGCTCAAGGACCGGGCGACGTGGGAAGAGCATTTCAAGTGGCGGTTCGATCCGGACATGCCGGAGCGGCGAAAGGCCATTGCCGAGACGATCGAGGCGGTGGATCGTGATGGAAAGGGTTCCGATCCGCTGTGCCTGAACATCGGCAGTCGTTACGGCTGGATCCGCAACTTCATGGGCGCCGAGAACGTCTCGCTGCTGCTGTACGACGATCCAGCCCTTTTCGAGGAGATGGTGGCGACGATCGGCGATTGCATCTATGCCGTCTGCCGGCGGATACTGGAAGGCGGGGCGAAGTTCGACTTCGCCGGCGGCTGGGAGGACATGTGCTACAACGCCGGCCCGCTGATCTCGCCGACGCACTTCAAGCAGTACCTGGTGCCGCAGTATCAGCGGATCTGCGACCTGTGCCGCTCGCACGGGATCGACGTGATCTGGACCGACTGCGACGGCAAGATCGACGACCTGATTCCGCTGTGGCTGGGGGCCGGGCTCAACTGCATGTTCCCGCTGGAGATCGGCACGTGGGGCGCCGATCCGATCAAGTACCGCCGGCAGTACGGCAAGGAACTGCTCATCATCGGCGGATTCGATAAGCACATCCTGGCCCAGGGCCCGCGCCAGATCGAAGCCGAAATCGTCCGCCTCAAGCCACTCGTCGATGAGGGCGGCTACATCCCGCTGTGCGACCACCGCGTGCCGCCGGACGTGAGCCTGGCCAACTACCTGCACTACGTCCGCGAGGCCAAGGAAATCTGGTGCGCCAACCGCAACGTCGGTCCGACGCCGAACGTCGCCTGAGCCGGCGCGCCGTGTCCGCAAAAACGGCAGCGGCCAGTCGGACGACACGGCGGAAGCTGCCGCACGTAAAATGGAGAGACAACGATGGTGATGTTGGTGTCCGGCCTCGCGCTCGCGATCGGGTCCGTGGGAGTCTTCCTCTGCGTCGACGGGTCGGCGGGTGGCGCACCCACCACCCGTCCAGCCGATCGGTTTCTGCACGACTTTGCCAGCAACGACGGGAAACACCCAAACGGTTTGGACGACCGGGCGGACGATACCGCTGCGATGCGCAAAGCTTTGTCCGCCGGTCCGGGCGTCGTTCGCATCGGTCCGGGCTTTTACCGGTTCGGTGAGGTGACGGTTCCGGAAGGGGTCACGGTGCAGGGATCGGGGCCGGGAACCGTGGTACGAGGCGGCGGATTCAAACAGATCTTCCGGCAAGAGAAGGTCGCCCACTGGGCCATTCGCGATCTTGTCCTCGACGGCGAAGCCCCCGGCAACTGGAAGGGGCGAAAGGATGAGGGGCGGTCGGGCATTCTGTGCGAAGGGTGCTCGCATTTCGAGATCGTGGGCGTGACGGTTCGCAATGTCAACGGGGCGGGAATCCAACTGCTCCGGATCGGCGGAGCGGGCGAGGGTTGGGGCAGCGGTTCGAACCTGCATCGGATCACCGCCGTCGGGAACTACGCCGGGGTCCGGTTCGACTTTCGGGCGGAGTACATCAACGCATCCCAGTTAAGCTGCCAGAACAACGTCGTCGGGTGCATCGTGCATGCCGGAAACGCCAAGATCACCTGCTCGAATTTCACGAGCAACCTCGACGGACTCGTCATTGAGGACAAGGAGAACGGCTCGCACGGGGTGATTGCCGATTGCCTGGTCAACCACAACGACCGCTACGCCCTGCTTGGGCGGGGAATTCGGAATGGGATGGTCGTCAGCAACTGCTGTTTCTTCTGCGGGACAATCCGCTTGGAGGATTGCGTCGGCGTCGGCATCACGTCGGGAATCATCAACGCAGCCATGGAGATCACAGGAACCGGCACCAACCGCATCGCGGGAAACTACATCATCCCAGCCGAACTCGGCTTCGAATTCTCTCCCGCCACCCTCGTGCGGGACAACTTCACCGACCAAGGGCCGTGGGATCGGAACACGATGACCGAACGGGGAGACTGACGCAATCCGTCGGTGGCACGGGTCGCGACTCGCTTTACAGGCTCACTGGGCGGTCTGCGTGGTCGGGGCTGAGGTGGTGGTTGGGGCTGTGGCCGGTATCGTCGCGGGGAGAGTCGTGGTGATCGGCGGGCGGGTGTACTCGAGCTTTTCGCGGACCCGCTCGATGAACTGCGGCTCCAGGTCGATCTCGTCGTAGTCGGCGGCGGTTTCGAGGGCCTGCCGCCAGAAGTGGAGGGCCTCCTCGGTTTTGCCTCTTGCGGCCAGGATGTCGGCCAGATGCTCGACGATCACCGGGTCCGCGTCGAGATGCCGCAGCGAGTCGGCGCCGCCGATGTAGCCCAGCAGCACGGTCATCGGCTGCTTCATTTTGGCCAGCGCCATCCGCGCCGCCTGCTCGGCCTGTTCCAGATCGCCCTTTCGGTACAGCGCCCAAGCCAAACTATCGAGATACGCGTAGCTGCCCGGCTCGCCCGCCAGGGCCTGGCGGATCAACTCCTCGCCACGGTCCAGGTCGCGGCCGGCGTCCACCAGCGTATAGCCCAGCGAGTTGTTCGCCCACGGCGTATCGGGCTCAGCCGCGATGATTCCTTCCAGCAGTTCGATCGCCTTATCCGTCTCGCGCGAGGCGAAGTAGACCCGCACCAACATCTGCTGCCACTCCCGCTGGGCCTCGGTCGCCTTGAGCTGATCCAGCACGAACCGCTCGGCCCGGTCGAACTGCCCAGCCAGCAGCAACACCCGCACCAGGCGGAACTGGAAATCCATCCGGTGCGGCGACTCCTCGGGATACTCCGAAAGGTGCTCGAGGATGAAAAGCTCAGCCTCCTCGAAACGCTCGGCCTCCTGCAGCACGTAGACCAGGCTCAGAGCCCGGGCGAAACGCTCCAGCCCGCCCGACGAATTCCATCGCGCCCGCGCCAAGTTCGCCGCCTTCTCAAACTCTTCCGCCGTGACGTACACCGGGAGCTTGAGCCCGGTGATCAGTTCGCGTTCCTGCGGGTCGGTGCTCTGGTCGAGCCATCCGTCGATGCGGGCCAGCGCCTCCGCCAACCTGCCGCTGCGAACCAGCGCGGCGATCAGCCCGGTCCGCCACTGCCGCTGATTGCCCGGATCGTCGGCCAAGAGGGCCTCGAACTGCTCGATCGCCTCCGGATAGCGATTCTCGGTCAGGTACGCCGCCGCCAGCAGCCGGCGCAGCGCCTGCCGCGTGCCGGCCTCCGATCCGTCCATCCAGCCGCGGATCAGGGCCGCCGCCCCGTCCAAATCGTTCTGCCCGAGCTTGGCCGTGACGATCTGCTCCTGGACGCCCAGCCGCTGCTGGTCGTCCTCTTCCTGCGCCAATTGCTCCATCAGGATCGCGATCGCCCGATCGAAATCCAGCGTCTCCAGGTATATCCCGGCCAACGCGGTGCGGAACGCCGTCCGGCTCGGCCAGTCGCTCAGCAGTTGCATCCACGTCCGCTCCGACTCGGCGTACTCCATCAGCCGCCGCTGGGCCAGCGCCTTGGTCCAGAGAATCCGCTGATAGTCCCGCGGCATCAGCGCCGTCGACGGGCCCGTCAGCTCGTCCGCGATCCGGATCGCCTCGCGGTAGTCGCCGTTCTGGTACGTCAGGTCCGCCAGCTCGATCCGGGCCAGGCCCGGACGTCCCGTCTTGCCGATCAACTCGCCCAACGCCGTCCGGTAGGCCTGCGCGTCCTCGTTGCGGCGGTACTCGAGCTTGGCCCGCAGCAGTTGACAGTACCCGTCGTCGCCGAACCGCTGACGGTACTGGTCGAGGATCTGCTCAGCCGTGTCCAGATCGTTGCTCTGGAGCATGATCTGGACCAGCTCAGCCAGCGAATCCCGACCCAGGAACTTGCCCTCCAGCGCGTTCTTGAAGATCGCCACCGCCGGCGTCGCCTGTCCACGCTTGATGTACAGCTCCGCCAGCGCCAATGCGATCTGGTCCGAGCGCGGGCTCAACTCCACCGCCTGCTCCAGCGCCTCCTGCGCCTCAGCCATCCGGTCGAGCTCCGCCAACGCCACGCCGCGAATGTACAGCAGCCCAGCCGTCGCCTCGTTGGCCTCCAAAGCCCGGTCGATCAACTCCGCCGCCTCGCGCCACCGCCGGTCCAGCAGCAGCATCTGACCGTGGGCCAGGTAGCCGGGCACAAACCGCGGAGCGAGACTCCACGATCGGCGATACAACTCCGCCGCCTTCAGCCGCCGCCCCTGAACCTGGGCCACGATCCCCCGCAAATACGTCCGCGCGTATTCACGATCCGGATCGACTTCAAGCCGGTCCACCGCCTCCGCCAGCGGCTCGATCTCCGACGGCGCCAGCCACTCGGTCAGCGCGCCGGGCCCCGTCCCGCCGTACCCGCCCGCCGCCAGCGCCGCCACCAGCAGTTCGGCGCAGCGGTCAAGCTGGTTCAACTCGCGATAGCACCGCACCGCCAGGCGCAGCACCGTGCTGTCGCTGGGATCCACCGCGATCAGCTTTTCCAACAATCCCGCCGCCTGCGTCCACATCCCGCCCTCGATCATCTGCCGGGCCAGGCTGAGCCCCACGTGCAGATTCTCCGGCGTGGCCTGGTAGACCTTCATCAGATGATCGCTCCAGCCGCCGTCCGGATACAGCTCGCGGTAGAGGCCGACGATGTTCTCGTCGATCACCTGCTCGGTCGCCAGCTCGTCCAGCCGCCGCCGCGCCTCGTCGATCCGGCCCGCCTGCTGCTCGCAGCGGACCAGCCCGATCTGCGCCCGCGACCGCACCGCCGGAAACCGCAGCGCCTTCTCATAAAACTCCCGCGCCTCATCCGGCTGATCGAGCCGGCAGAGAAACTCCGCCACCAGCAGGTGCAGGCTCGGACGGTACAGAAGGTGAAGCTGCCGCAGACGCGGATCCTCCGGCGGCGAACTGTCGAAATCCTCCAGATAGACCAGCAGCGGCTCGTAGATCTCCACCGCCGCCCGCGGATAGTTCCGGCTCGCCAGCGCCTGGCCCAGCAGGAACCGCGCCATCAGCGCGTTGGTCGAACGCGCCTCACCGCTCGCCTGGGCCCAGACCACCGCCTGGTACAGATGCCGCGCTGCGGGCAGAAACTCGTTGTCCCGAAGCAGCATGCTGCCGATCACGAAATGACCCAGCACGTCCCGCGGATCGAGCTGCAGCAGAATCTCAGCCTGTTCGCGGGCCAGCGTGTGCTGCCCCTGCTCCAGGTACGTCTCGGTCAACAGCCGACGCGCGGGAAGGTGGTTGGCGCTGAGCTCCAGCGCCCGGTTCAGGTGCTCGACCGCCTCCTCGAACTCCCGGCCGACCAGCGCCCGGCGGGCCTCCATGTAGGCCAGCGTCGCCTCGCCGTCCATCGGCCCGGCGCCCGCCGGCTGCGTCGCCGCCGCCGCGACCGGCGAACCCAACAACTCCTCGACCGAGATCGTCTCCGATCCCGGCCCGTCCGGCGCCGCCGACGGCTGCGTGCTCATCGGCTTCATCTGGCAGCCCGCCGCGGCGACCAGCGTCACGCAGGCCGCCGCCAGCACCCCGAACCTCGGCAGACGCACCCGGTGGATGGTCACGGAATCACCTTGTTCAGCGGATAGGTTATGATGCCGCTCGCCCCCGCCTCCTTCAGCTTCGGCACCAGGTCTCGCTCCGTTCGTTCCTCAAGAATCACCTCGATCGCCGACCAGCCCTTCTCCGCCAGCGAGCTGATCGTCGGCGACTTCTCCGCCGGCAGCAGCGCCAGCACCCGCTCCAGCGACTCCTGCGGCACGTTCATCTTCAGCCCCACCTTCTCCGACGCGTCGATCGCGCCCTTGACCAGCAGGGCCACCGCCTCGATCTTCCTGCGCTTCCACGGATCGTTCCACGCGCTGCGGTTCGCGATCATCCGCGTGGTCGACTGGAGCAGTTCGGCCACGATCCGCAGGTTGTTGGCCCGCAGGCTCGAACCGGTCTCCGTCACGTCCACGATCCCGTCCAGCAGCCGGGCCTTGACCTCCGTCGCGCCCCACGAAAACTCCACCCGCACGTTCACCCCGCGGTCCGCGAAGTACTTGCGCGTCGTGTTCACCAGCTCCGTGGCGATGATCCCGCCGGCCAGATCCTCGACCCGCGTGACCTCCGACTCCAGCGGCACCGCCAGCACCCACCGCACCGGACGCCGCGTCGCCTTCGAATACTCCAGCTCGCAGACCTCCACCACGTTCGAGCCGTTCTCGCAGATCCAGTCGTAGCCCGTGATCCCCACGTCCACCACGCCGTCCTCGACATACCGCGACATCTCCTGGGCGCGGAACATGATGCACTCGAGCTCCGGATCGTCCACGCTCGGAAAGTAGCTCCGCGAGCCGGTCGAAATGTTAAACCCGGCCCGGCGGAACAGGTCGAACGTCGAGTCCTGCAGGCTGCCCTTGGGCAGGCCGATCTTCACCTTCTTCGATTCATCTACCTTGCCGTCCATCGTCGTTGTCTGACCCTCCAGCATGCGTGTTCGCCTGGCATTCAAACCGCCCTCGTCGCGCCGTCACTTGCGGCTTCGCGGGGCGGTCGTTTTCTTCCTGGCCGTCGCGGCCGTCTTCGCCGTCTTGCTCTTGGCGGCCGTCTTCTTGACCGCTTTGGCCTTCGGTTTGGCCGGCGGCGCGGCGCTCTCCGACGCCGCCTTCACCAGCAGATAGAACTCGCGGACTTCCGCCGCCTTGAGCTGCCGCTCCACGTAGTGCTGGGCCTCGGCCGCCGCCACCTCCTCCGGCAGCACCTCCGCCACCTTCAGATAGTCCAGCATCTGCTGATCCACCGGAAACACCGGCACGCCGAAACTCAGCAGCAGCATCGCCTTGCGGGCGTGGTCCGGGCACTCCGGAATCGTCTCGAACGTCGCCAGCAGGGCCGACTGCTGCTGCTCCCGCAGGCCGCTTAAGTCCATCGTGTCGAACTTGTTGAACAGCCAGCTCAACGAGCCGACGATCGCCTGCGCCTTCTCCGGCGCACCCTTGACGTTCGGCTCGAGCAGGTCGGCCAGTTCGGCCGCCGGCGTCACCCGCAGCTCGTTGAAGTCGATCATCTCCTCCAGCAGGCCGTGCAGGGCGCCGCGGGCCCGGCGCGTGTTGGCGTCGGTGGCCAGAATGCTCAGGATCAACTGCTCCGCCGGGTCCGTCAGACCCTCATCCGGCACAGCGCCCGACTCCCGTCGCAACCGGTTGAACAACGTCCGCATCCGCTTGGCGAATTGACTGGGGATTCTCATCGCGCCGTTCCCGTTTACCTGGATTCCTGGGGGTTGGCCTCCGGGTCCTCCGGAGGCGGCTGGTCGGGAAACTCCTCCTGCTCCTGACGGTCCGCAAGCTCGGCCATTGTCTTGTCGATCAACTGAATCGTCTCGAATCCCTTCTTGAGCGACTGGTCCAGGTGAAACCGCGCGGTCGGACACGTCCGCGTCCGAAGCTTCCGCGCCACCAGCGACTGCAGATGCCCGTGCGCACGGTCCACCGCCTTCATGTAGGCCTTCTGCTGACCCTCAGTTCCCATCACGGATATGTAGACATCGGCGTACGACAGATCCGGCGACAGCTCCACCCGCGTCACGCTCGCCAACCGCTCCAACCGAGGGTCCGACAGCTTGTTCTGCAACGCGTCGCTCACCACGAGCCGGATCTGCGAGGCCAATCGCTTCAGCCCGATGCTCGACATTCGCTCACCTATATCAGATCTATCTGGTAGTCCACCAGCGACGCGCCGCGAAAGCCGCGCAGCCGCTCCACCACCCGGTCCAGGCTCGACCGCACAAACTCGCCGTCGTTGCCCACCAGGCTCACGCCCAGCACCGCCTTGCGGTGCCGGTCCAGCGCGTCGATCTCCGCGATCGAGACGTTGAAGTCGTGGGCGATCCGGTCCTTGATCGACTTGACCACCCGACGCTTGTCCTTCAGCGTCATCGCGTCGTGCACGATCAACTCCACCTGCAATACGCCGACGACCAGGCTCGGCACGGCCGTCTCCTTGTTCGTCCTAGCTCGAACCGGCCGACTGCAGCTTCCGCGCCACCTCGACCATCTCGTACGCCTCGATCACGTCGCCTTCCTTCAGGTCGTCGAACCCGGCGATCTTCATGCCGCACTCGAGGCCCTGACGCACCTCGCGAACGTCGTCCTTGAAGCGCTTCAGCGACTCGAGACTCGCGTCCTCCCGCACGATCACGTTCTGGCGAATCACGCGGATCTTCGCCGACCGCTCGATCTGGCCGTCGTTGACCAGACAGCCCGCGATCGTGCCCACCCGCGACACCTTGAACACTTCCTTGATCGTCGCCCGGCCCTTGACCGTCTGCTGGTACGTCGGCTCCAGCAGGCCCTCGATCGCCTGCGAGATCTCCTCGATCAGGTGGTAGATCACCGTGTACGTCTTGATCTGAACGTCCAGCTCGTGCGCCTTGCCCCGCGCCGCGTCGTCGGCCACCACGCCGAAACCGATCACGATCGCCTCCGACGCCTCGGCCAGCAGCACGTCGCCCTCGGTGATCCCGCCGGTGCCCACGTGCAGGATCCGCACGTGCACCTCGTCGGTGCTCAGCTCCTCCAGCTTGGTCCGCAGCACGTCCACCGAACCCTGGGCGTCCGCCCGCACGATGATGTTGAGCTGCTTGACCTGGCCCGCCTCGACCTGCTGGAAGATGTTCTCCAGCGTCACCTTCGGACGGGTCATCCACGTGTTCTGCTGATCCTCCTGGCGCTTCTCCTCGGCGATCCCCTTGGCCGTCTGCAGGTCCGCCACGCCGTAGAAGTGCTCGCCGGCGTCCGGCACCTCGTCCAGGCCCAGAATCTCGACCGGAGTGGCCGGACCCGCCGACTGGATCGACTTGCCCAGGTCGTTGAAGATCGCCCGCACCCGGCCGAAGCCGCGGCCCGCCGCGATCACGTCGCCGACCTTCAGCGTCCCTTCCCGGATCATCACGTCGGCCACCGGGCCGCGGGTCAGGTCCTGACGCGCCTCGATCACCACGCCCGCCGCCGGCCCGTCCGGATCCGCCTTCAGGTCCAGCAGCTCCGATAGCGTATAGAGGTGCTCGATCAGGGAGTCCATCCCTTCGCCGGTCACCGCGCTGGTCTTGATCACGTCCGTCTCGCCGCCCCATTCCGACGGGGCCAACTGGTGCTCGGCGAGCTGCCCGTAGATCCGGTTGAAGTCCGCGTTCGGCAGGTCCACCTTGTTCAGCGCCACCACGATCGGCACCTCGGCCGCCTTCGCGTGGCTGATCGCCTCGACCGTCTGCGGCATCACCCCGTCATCCGCCGCCACCACCAGCACCACGATGTCCGTCATCTGCGCCCCGCGGGCCCGCAGCGCCGTAAACGCCTCGTGGCCCGGGGTGTCCAGGAACACCACCGCCCGACCGTCGTGCTCGTAACGGTACGCGCCGATGTGCTGCGTGATCCCGCCCGCTTCGCCCTGGGCCACCCGCGCGTGACGCAGACGGTCCAGCAGCGACGTTTTGCCGTGGTCCACGTGGCCCAGGAACGTCACGATCGGAGGACGCGGCTTCACATTCGTCCGCTCCCGCTGCTCGAACTGATAGACCAGCTCCTCGTAGCGGCTCTTCTGACGCACCACCTCGACCTCCAGCTCGAAGGCCAGGGCCAGCATCTCCGCCTGCTCGCCCGTGATCGCCTGGTTGATCGTCGCCGGAAGGCCCAGCTCCATGAGCTTGGGGAACAGCCGGTTGAACGGAAGACCCGTCGCCGCGCAGAAATCTTTCAGAATCATCGGATCGGTTACCTGAATCTTGGTCGGTTTCGCTTCCCGCTGACGGCCGCCCACCTTGCGGGTCTCGGTCTTGCGGACCATCTGCGGATGATCCGCAGCCGCCGCCAGACGCTGGCTCCGCTCCAGCAGGTCCTTGTCCCGCCACTCGCGAATCTGCTCGACCGCGTCGCCAACCCGACCGCGGCGAGGATGGAAACGGCTCTTGGCCTTTTTCTTGGCCGCCTCGTCTTCCGCCGGCGCCTCGCCCGCCCGGCCCGGCCGACGCGGCCCGCGGCCCGTGCTCGGCAGCGACGTCTCGACCGGACCGCCCGACGACGACGGGGGCCGCGGCGGACCTTGACGTGCCGGACCCGGACGGCGAACCACCTCCGGCTTGTCCATCCGAACCACCCGCGGGCCCTGCAGCACCGCCGGCGCCGGAACGTGCGCCTGACCGACCGGCTTGACCGGCTCGCGCGGCTTCTCGGGCTCGGCCTCCGCCACCGGCGCCGCTTCCGCCGGCGCCTCCGCTTCAACCGCCTCAGCCGACGCCTCGATCGGTTCCGCTTCCGCTGCGGGTGCTTCCTCCGCCGGCGCCGCCTCCGCTTCGACTTCGACCGCCGCCTCCGGATCGGCCGGCGCCTCGGCTTCCGCCGCCTCCGTCGGCGCCGCCTCGACCTCCGCCGCCGGAGCTTCTTCCGCCGCCGACGCCTCGACCGTCACCGCGTCCGATTCCTCGAACACGTCGGCTTCCGGCTCCTCGCCGGCTTCGGCCGATTCGTCTTCCGGCGATTCCGGTTTCTTCTTGCGGCGACGGGGCTTTTCCTTCACCTTCTCCAGGTCCACCCGGTCCGCCGTCTCCTGCGTGGTCGCGTGATCGCCTTCGCTGAACCATTCGCGAATGGTCGCCTCGAGCCCAGCCGACAGGATGGACATGTGATTCTTGATGTCCAGCCCTTCGGCCTGGCACTTGTCCAGGATCGCTTTGCTCTTGACGCTCAGCTCTTTCGCTAACGTATGTACCCTGATAGCCAACAGGCACCTCCACAAGGTCATCCAGACCTTTGACTAACCTTCCGACGGCTCGGACTCGGTCTTTTCTCCTTCCGTCTCCTCGCCCACGCGGGCCGAGAAACGCGCCGGCGCCGCGGACTCAGCGTCCGACGCCGCGGCCGCCGCGGCCTTCGCTTCGGCCTTCGCTTTTTCCATCTCCACCGCCGCCCGCTCCGCCTCGCCGGCGCACGCCTGCACCAGACGCTGCGACTCCTCCTCCGACATCGACAGCTCGCTCATCAGCGGCTCGGCGCCCACCTCCGACACGTCGCCCACCGACACCATGCCCAACGCCACGATCTTGCCCAGCAGCGTCGAGTCGCCCACGCCCGCCGACTGGATCACACGCTCCAGACGCTCGATCCCGGCGTTGTACTCCGCCGGCGTGATGATGTCGATATCCCAGCCGGTCAACCGGGCCGCCAGACGCACGTTCTGCCCGCGCTTCCCGATCGCCAGCGACAACTGCTCGTCGTCCACCAGCACCGTCGCACGGCCCAGCTCGAACGACAGGTAAATGTTCGTCACCTCCGCCGGCTTCAACGCGTTCCCGATCAGCACCGTGCTCGACTCGTTCCACCGCACGATGTCGATCTTCTCCCCGTTGATCTCGTCCACGATGCTCTTGATCCGGCTCCCGCGAACCCCCACGCACGCCCCCACCGCGTCCACCTTGCTGTCCAGGCTCACCACCGCCACCTTCGTCCGGTATCCCGCCTCCCGGCCCAACGCCTTGATCTCGATGATCCCTTCGGCCACCTCCGGAACCTCCAGCTCGAACAGCCGGCGGATAAAGTCCGGATGCGTCCGCGACAGCACGATCTTCAGCTGCGTCCCCGTCTCCCGCACATCGCGGATCAGCGACCGAAGCCGCTGGCCCGGCTGGTACGTCTCGCCCGGAATCTGCTCGCTCCGCGGCAAAAATGCCTCCACCCGCCCCAGATTCACCGTCACCGCCGAACCTTCCTGACGCACCACCGTCCCCGTGACGATCGTGTCCTTGCGCTCCAGGAACTCGTCGTACAGACTCCCCCGCTCGGCCTCCCGAATCTTCTGAATCATCACCTGCTTGGCCGTCTGCGCGGCGATCCGCCCCAGGTCGCGAAGGCTGATCGACTGCCCGTCGTGGCTCGCCTGGATCTGACCGTTGTGCCGGTCGATCGTCACCGTGACCTCATCCGTCGCCCCGAAGTATTTCCTCGCCGCCGACACCATCGCCGCCTCCAGGTCCGAAAACACCGTCTCCCGGTCGATGTTCCGTTCCTTCGCGATGACGTCCACGATCCTGAGTATGTCCTGGTTCATCCGTTCTGTCTTCCTTTCACTGAACGTCTTCGTTCCGTTCAACAAAAAAAGTGGGTGCGCAGCGCTTCCCACTTTTCCTCCGGTCACCCGCGGCATCCGCGCCGCGCTCCGTTCGCCGCCGTCGCGGCGCCCGATACCTTACGGTTCGACCTGGCTCGGCCCTGGTCGGTTTGTCACCGCACTCAGTTCATATGCCGGCCTCCTCGCACCGAACCGACCGGAAGAACTCGCCGCACCGCCTAGCCATGTCGGCCCTTCTCCAGCGTCACGTTCTCGCCGGTGTCGCCCGGCTCAAACACGTGCAGGCGAGATGCATCCACGTACATCCGCATCTCCTCCCCTTCCTTCACCGCCATCCGCGAATCCACGCGGGCCACGATGTGGTCGTGCGCCGCCGTCCGCATGTACACGTCCATCTTGTCCCCCAGCGGCTCGATCACGTCCACCTTCACCTTCAAACTGCTCCCCTCGTCGCCCGGCTCGCCCGCCTTCGGGGACAGATTCTCCGGACGAATCCCCAGCACCATCGTCTTGTCCTTGTACGGGGCCAGCCGGTCCTTCCACGACCCGTCAAGCCGCACCCGGTTGGCCTCGCCCTCCTGGAAGTATACGCTGCCGTTCTCGAACGTCACCCGACCGTCGAAGAAGTTCATCGGCGGCGTCCCCAAAAAACCCGCTACGAAACGGTTCACCGGCCGGGCGTAAATCGTCAGCGGCGCCCCGCACTGCTGGACCAGCCCGTCCTTCATCACCACCACCCGGTCGCCCAGCGTCATCGCCTCTTCCTGGTCGTGCGTCACGTAGATCGTCGTCGTCTTGAGCCGCCGGTGCAACTTCTTGAGCTCCGCCCGCGTCTCCACCCGAAGCTTGGCGTCCAGGTTCGACAGCGGCTCGTCGAACAGGAACGCCTTCGGCTGGCGAACGATCGCCCGGCCCACCGCCACCCGCTGGCGCTGGCCGCCCGAAAGGGCCTTCGGCTTGCGGTCCAGAAGCTTCTCGATCCCCAGTATCTTGGCCGCCTCCATCACCCGCTGGCGAATCTCCGCCTTCGGGTACTTCCGCAGCTTCAGCCCGAACGCCATGTTCTTGTAGACCGTCATGTGCGGGTACAACGCGTAGTTCTGGAACACCATCGCGATGTCCCGGTCCTTCGGCGGCACGTCGTTAACCACCCGCTCGCCGATCGAGATCGTCCCGTCGGTGATCTCCTCCAGGCCCGCGATCATCCGCAGCGTGGTCGTCTTGCCGCACCCCGACGGACCGACCAGGACGATGAATTCCGCGTCCTGAATCTCGAGATTCATGTCCTTGACGGCCAATACACCGCCCGGATAAACCTTCATAACGTCCTTCAAGAGAACATGTGCCATCGACCACTCCAAATTTCAATTGCCGCATACCGGCCGCGAAAGAACACGGCCAATAATAACAGAACTAGCCCGCACCATCTCCGTACGGGCTATTTCAGCCGTATTCAGGTAATTATAACTACGCCAGCCCCACTGTCAACAACCGGATTGGAAACTCCTGATCCGCCGTGCCTTACGCCACAGATGCCCCCTCGCCACCTACATCTGGGAGTGGCTCGTCCACCTACCCCCACATCTTGGGGCTTTTTGCCCTACCCGTGGTTCCGCTGCCGGGCCCGCTCCCGAAGGTAACTCTCGATGAACGCCTGAATATCCCCGTCCAGCACCGCCCCCGTATCGCCCGTCTGGTGGTCCGTCCGGTGATCCTTGACCATCTGGTACGGCTGAAGCACGTAGCTGCGAATCTGGTTGCCCCACGCGATCTCGCCCTTCTCGCCCACGATCTTGGCCAGTTCGGCGTCCCGCTTCTGCTCCTCAAGCCGCAGCAGCTTGGCCTTGAGCATCTGCATCGCCACCCGCCGATTCTGGTGCTGCGACCGCTCGTTCTGGCAGCCCACCACGATCCCGCTGGGAAGGTGCGTGATCCGGACCGCCGACGAGACCTTGTTGACGTGCTGGCCGCCCGCTCCGCCCGCCCGGAAAAAATCGATCCGAAGATCCTCGTCGCGGATCTCGATCTCCCCCTCATCGTCCAGTTCCGGCATCACGTCCACCGAGGCGAAACTGGTGTGCCGGCGATGCTGCGAGTCGAACGGGCTGATCCGCACCAGCCGGTGCACGCCCATCTCGCACGAGAGATAACCGTAGGCGTAGGGGCCCTTTACGTGCAGTGTCACCGACTGGATGCCCGCCTCCTCACCGTCCCGGCGAGACACCTCCTCCACGTCATAGTCGGTGTTCTGGAAGTACTTGAGGTACATTCGCAGGAGCATCTCAGCCCAGTCGCAACTCTCCGTGCCGCCGGCGCCGGCCTGAATGCTGAAAAAACAGTCCGATTCGTCGTGCGGCCTGCTCAGGAGCTTCTGAAGCTCCAGCTTGTCCAACTCGGACCCGATCGACTGCAACTGGCCCGTCATCTCCGCGACCAGCGACCGGTCCTCTTCCTGCTCCGCCAGCTCCAGCAGATCGGCCAGATCGTCGGTCTCACGGCCGAGGCGCTCCATGGGCTCGACCACGCTCTTGAGCGATTTGAGTTCCCCCACCGTCTTCTGGGCCCGCTCCTGGTCCGACCAGAAATCCGGCTGCTCCAACTGCCGGTGAAGCTCAGCCAGGCGGGCCTGCTTGCCTGCGAAGTCAAAGACTGTCCTTCAGCGCCACCACCCGGGAGCGCAATTGCTCCAGGTAGGCGCTGGGGTTCTCGATCGCCACCCCGTTGTTGACTTCCTTACCCACTAAACCACCTGCAACTTCCGGCCCGCCCGACGTTTGCGGTTCAACATCTTGCGGCCCTTGCTCGTGCGCATCCGCACCAGAAACCCGATCTTGCGCTTCCGGTGCCGTCTGCTGATCTTACGCGGATAATGCATCGCCGTCTCCTTCCACCTATGCCAGATCGCCTGTCGATCTCGTTAGAAACCCTCTATTATACAGTTGGGTCTGATCCAATTCCACCCCTACTTCGACGATTTGCTCCGGACTCGTTGGCCCCCCGCCGAGACGCTGGTCCATCGGTCCCATTAAAAATGCAACCGGCGGCCGCCCGACCGCCGGTTGCTGCTCCAACCTCAAACCGCACCCATCAATCTCTTGTCAGACCCCGGTTTCCCAAGGGCGGCTGATACTATAACACGACCGGGCCGGCTATTCCAGCGCAATAAAGATATTCCGGGTCGCTCCACCCTGGGTCAGGAAGTACAGGCGGATCCCCCCTCGTTCCCTCGCCGCTTCAACCGCCTGGGCGAATTCGTCGAGATTCGTCACCGGGCGGCCGTTGGCCCGCATGATCAGGCTCCCTTCGCTCAACCCAAGCCGGGCCGCGTTGCTGGTCGGGTCCACCTGCGTCACCAGCACGCCCTTGACGTTCTCGTACCCGTAGCGCTGGGCGCTCTCCGGGTCCAGCTCGCTGACCGTCACGCCCAGGTCATCGAAGCTGCGCTCCCCGTACTCCTGGTCCTCCATGCCCGGCATGCCGCCTTCCTGCTGGAAGAACCCCGCCGGCATCTTCTCCAGCGTGACGTTCAACTCCACCTTCGCTCCATCGCGCCAGACCGTCAGCGCCACCTCCTGGCCCGGAGGCGTCTGACTGACCAGCGTCTGGAGCTGCTGATTGTTGGAGATCGGCGTTCCGTTATAGGAAAGAATGACGTCATCCACCTTCAGCCCCGCCCGGCTGGCCGGGGTGTCCGGCATGACCTTGACCACCAGCGCGCCCTGCGTGTTCTCCAAACCGTACGATCGCGCCAGCGGCAGCGTCAGGTCGCCCGGCTGAAGCGCCACGCCCAGGTAGCTTCGCGTCACTTCCTCATTGTCGCGGAGCTGATCGGCCACGAAACGGGCCGTGCTCGACGGGATGGCAAAGCCGATCCCCGCGAACGACTGTGTGCCCGAAATGATCGCTGTGTTGACCCCGATGATCCGGCCCCGCATGTCCACCAGCGGACCGCCCGAGTTGCCCGGGTTGATCGCCGCGTCCGTCTGGATGTAATTCGTATAAATGCTCAGCGGAACGTTGCCGCGACCCAGGTAGCTGATGATCCCCTGCGTGACCGTGTTGTCCAATCCGAACGGATTGCCCGCCGCCATCACCCAGTCGCCGACCTGCAACCGTTCCGAATCGGCAAACTCCAGCGCCGCCAGACCTTCCGCGTTGATCTTGATCAGCGCCAGGTCGGTCGGCGGGTCGGTCCGCACCCACTGGGCTTCGTACGACCGGCCGTCCGGGAACAGCACGCGAACCTTGTCCGCTCCCTGCACCACGTGGTTGTTGGTCAGGATGTAGCCGTCCGAGCCGATTACCACGCCGCTGCCCAACCCGCCGCCGGGACGCTGACGCGGACGCCGACGCGGCGAGTCGGGATCGCGGAAAAACGGCCCGAAGAACCGCTCGAAATCCTCATCCGGGAACATCCGCGGACGCTCGCGGCTCGGCGTCGGCTCTTCCTGCGCCGCCGCCACCGACTCGATGTGCACCACCGACTGGCTGATCTTCTTGGCCACCGCGTTGAACACCCGGCTGATCCGCTCCGCCGCCGCCAGATCCTCCTCGGCGATCTCCAGGACCGGACGGGTGGTCGGGCTTCCCTGTTCTACCTGGGCCAACCCCGAAAGCGGCCCCAGGTTCCAGTAGAAGACCAGCAGCACCGCAAACGCAAAACCCAGTCCGAATCCCAACAGAGTCGATCTGCTCAGCTTCATGACCCAGCCTCCCTTAGTATCATGCAGAATTACTGAAGTAGCCTCGCTCATTGTGGGGTGTTGCCCCCCACAGGCTTTCCTATTATCCCAGACGCATTCCACCCTGCCAACTGTTTTTTAGGCCCTCGATCGGCTCGCACAGGAGCTGTCGGCCGCTGGCATCCACCATCCGCACCTGCGGCGAGTCCGTCACCACCCCCAGCCGACAGACCGGAATCCGCGCCGCCACCCGCAGGAACTCCCGCTCGTGCGCCGGGGCCACTTCGACCACCAGCCGGGTCGGCGACTCGCTGAAGATCAGCTCATCGATCCGCTCGATCTTCGACCGCTCAGCCAGCTCCGCAAGCGCCACGTCCAGCCCCCATCCGCCGGCAAACGCCATCTCCGCCAGCGCCACCGCCAACCCGCCCTCCGAACAGTCGTGGCAGCTTCGCACCAGGCCCCGTTCGATCAGCCGGTGCATGTTCTTATAGATGAGCCGCGCCTCCTTGAAGTCCACTTTCGGCACCGAATTGCCCAGGTGACCCAGGATCGACCAGTAGTGCGACCCGCCCAACTCGGCTTTGGTCCGACCAATGAGATATATCACATTGCCCGGACGCTTGAGGTCCATCGTCACGCACCGGTGGATGTCGTTGACCAGCGCCATCGCACTGATCAGCAGCGTCCCCGGAATGGCGATCCGCTCGCCGCTTTCCGTGATGAACTCGTTGTTCAGCGAGTCCTTGCCCGAGACGAACGGCGCTCCCAGCGCCTTGGCCGCCGCATAGCAGCCCTGGGCCGTCCTCACGAAAGACCCCATCTTCTCCGGATCCTCGCAACTGCCCCAACAGAAGTTATCCAAAATCGCGCAGCGGCTCGGATCGCCACCGACCGCCACCACGTTGCGGATCGCCTCGTCGATGCAGCACGCCGCCATCCAGTACGGGTCGACCTCGCCGTAGTTCGGGTTGATCCCGCAGCCGATGGCCAACCCCTTGGACGAGGACAGGATCGGCTGGATCACCGCCGCGTCGCCCGGCCCTTCGTTGGTCACGCCCACCAGGGGTTTGACCACCGAACCGCCCTGGACCTCGTGGTCGTACTGGCGGATCACCCACTGCTTACTCGCGATGTTCAGGTGTCCCAACAGGTTATGGAGCATCCGCCCGCAATCCGGGCAATCGCCCTGGGGCTCGGAGTGCTGTTTGGGCTGCCAGCGGGCCTGCTTGACCGTCTTGGGATCGCCCTCGTGCAGGAACTCCATCTCCAACTCGCCGACCGCTGTGCCCTGATAGCGGAGGATCAGCTTCCGGTCGCTGCGGAACTCGCCGATCGCGGTCGCCTCGACGTCCTCAGCGTCGCAGATCGCCTTGAGTTGCGGCCACTGGGCCGGCGGAACCGCCAGCACCATCCGCTCCTGGGCCTCGCTGATCCAGATCTCGTCGTACCGGAGCCCCTCGTACTTCAGCGGCACCTTATCGAGGTCGATCTCGGCCCCGATCTCCGCCCCCATCTCGCCCACCGCGCTCGAGAGGCCGCCGGCGCCGCAGTCGGTGATGGCGCTATAGAGCGTGCCGCTTGGCCAGTCGCGGGCCTGGAGGATCACGTCCGTCACCTTCTTTTCCGTGATGGCGTTGCCGATCTGGACAGCGTGCGAGAACTCCTGGTCCGATCGGTCGGTCAGCTCGCCCGAGCTGAACGTGGCTCCGTGAATGCCGTCGCGCCCCGTCCGTCCGCCCACCACGACCACCAGGTCGCCCGGTTTGGCGGCTTTGAAGCACTTGTCCCTGGGGATCAGGCCGATGTTGCCGCAGTAGACCAGCGGGTTGCCCAGGAACCGGTCGTCGAACCAGATCGCCCCGTTGACGGTGGGGATGCCCATCCGGTTGCCGTAGTCGCGGACGCCCGAGACCACGCCCTTGAGCACCTTCCGCGGGTGCAGCACGCCGGCGGGCAGATCCTTGAGCTCGTAATCCGGCCTGGCAAAACAGAATACATCCGTATTGGCCACCGGCTTGGCCCCCAGCCCCGCCCCCAGCGGATCGCGGATCACCCCGCCGATCCCCGTCGACGCCCCGCCGTAGGGCTCGATCGCCGAGGGATGGTTGTGGGTCTCGACCTTGAAGCACACGCCGTACGTCTCATCGAACTCGATGATGCCCGCGTTGTCCTTGAACACGCTGATGCACCACGGGCGGTTCAACTCCTTGGTCGCCCTAAAAACCGTCGATTTCAACAGATTCTTGATCTTCCGGCGGCCTTCGGGCCCCTGATAGTCCACATCGCTACGGAAGGTCTTGTGGCCGCAGTGCTCGGACCAGGTCTGGGCGACCATTTCGATTTCGACGTCGGTGGCCTCCCGGCCGATCCGACGATAGTACTCCTGGATCGTCCGCATCTCGGTCAGGTTCAGGAACAGGTCCGAAGCCTTCGAGAGCTCCATCAGGCCCTTCTCGTCCAGGTCGCGGATCGGCACGTGGCGGACCTGGAAACGGTGATCGGGCACCTCCACCGCCGGCTGAGCCCCGGTCGAACCGAAGACGACCTGCTCGATGCAGTCGTTGGCGATGATCCGCGAGGCGATCAGGGCCTTCTGCTCCTGGTTAAGATTCCCCTCAAAAAAGTACATCCGCGCCGTCCGCACGTCGGCGGCCTCGATGCCGAGCTGGCGGATCGCCTGCTGCGTCGAAAGGGCCACCGGGTCCATAACTCCAGGCTTGGGGCTAACTTCCATCACCACCCGGCCGTCGGCCTCGCCGGCAAAGCCCGGCGAATCGCACCAGATCTCCACCCGCTCGTGGACCGCGTCGGCCAGCAGGCGGGTCGCCAGTCCTTCGATCCGCTCGCGAGGCGCGTCGGAAGTGATCAGAAAGACCCGCCGGTGCTCGACGTTCCTGACGCCGCTGATGCCGAAATCGGCCAGCTCGTGCAAAACGCCCTGGGCGTGGGGGTCGCCCGATCCGCCCAGACGCGATACTTCAATCCGCCAAACGTTCATTCGTGACTCCGATGCTCCTGTGTGGTAGTGCTCTGGGTGGTCGGCCCGTGGGCCGCCCGCCCGACCCTCTCCATGCCGCGCCCGATGAATTCCACGAAGTCCTCCTTGTCCATCGCGCCCACGTGGCGGGCCACCGGGTGCAGATGGCCGTCATGCACCGCCGCCAGCACGCCCGACGGCGGGCCGGGGATGCCGAAGTTCTCCGCCAACTCCGCGTTCGCGTCCAGGTCGATCCGGGCCACCACGACCTGCTGGAGGACCTGGCGCACCTCCGGATCGATCAAGACCTCCCGCTCGAACTCGGTGCAGTACACGCACCAGTCCGCGTAAAACTCCATGTAAATCGGCTTGCCCTCAGCCGACGCCTGTTCGACCGCCTGCTCGAGGGCCATGCCCGGCCCCAGCACGCTCTGCGCCGTCGGCGCGGACCACCGGACGACCAGCAGGATCGCCGCTGCGCCCACGATCACCGTTAGCGCCGTCAGCATCAGGTTTCGCGTCGAACCGCTTTGTTCCGTCATCGCTCGATACCTCCTCCCAATCGCCACTATCTATTACCCGAAAGGCCGCTCCGGTTCAATGAGCCTCAGACACTAATTCTAGCTCCGCGCGAACCCAAAGCGCCCGCTGTCGGATGCAGGACGAGAAATGGGCGACCGTCACGCCGGCGCGTACGCGTTCGGCGTGGGCCAGCCGACGCGGGCGATCCAGACGCTGCCGTTGCCGCCGCGGTCGGTGGGTTTGTAGCCGGCGCGGAGCCAGAGGAACTCAGCGTCCGTCACCCATGACTCCGACGGGCTGATCGGTCCGGCCCCGAAGTTGCCCAGCATCAATCCGCGATTCGGGATCAGCACGCGCTCCGTCGCGCGGATCACGCACAGACGCTCGACGTCCACCCGCGCCATGAACAACGGAGCCCGCGAACGCGGGATATCGTCGTTGTCCGCCCCGCTTCGCGTGTAGCAGAGAAACAGGCCCTCCGGATGGGCCAGCCAGTGCTGCTGCGTGTTGACGCTGCCCAAGGGCGTCCCGTCGTCGAACGTCCACGGCGCGATCCTCGCGAAGTTCAATCCGTCGTCGCTGACGCCCACGTACCCGTTGACGTCCACCTCGCCGCGCAGCGTCAGGTAATACCGGCCGCGATAGCGGACGAGCGAACTCTCGGTGAACCCAGCCGCCTCGTCGCGGACGATCTCGTTGCCGCACCGCCGATAGCTCAACGTCCGTCCGTCGAACCCGCATTCGAGCACCACCACGCCGTACCCCTTGCCCGGCCGGCCGGCCGGAACCGGATAGTACACCGGCGCCAGCACCGTCCCATCCTCGCGCTCCACCCACTGGCACGCTCCGCTGGCCGCCAGGTCGAAAATCCCGCCCTTCGGAAGCGCCAGGTCGTGGATCGGACTCCACGCGTCGGCCGCCGCGTCATAGACCGCGTAGCACGTTCGGATACGCCCCGGCTTGTCGTTGGCGTGCGAGCCGTCCGCCGCGTACGACGTTTTGGTCCCGATCGCCAGCACCGTCCGCGCCGCCGCGTGCCAGCCGGGCGTCACGTCGTGAAACGACGAATGGATGCCCGGCTCGTCCTCGCTCGCCGCCAGGGCCGCCGGCTCGAACGGTCCGGCCCAACTGCGCCCCAGGTCGTCGCTGGTCATGTACCACAGGCCGGAGTAATGATCGTCCGCGTCCATGTGGCGGCTTAGCACCATCACCACCCGCGGTTGCCCGTCGCGACCCGCGCCGGGAATCGCCGCCGCCCGCGGATGAAACCAGCAGAACGCCTCGTTGACCTCCTCAAGAGGAATCTCACGGGTGATTTTGACGTCCATAGCAGCCTTTCGATAACTCGCACAACAGCATCCGCACCGCCGGAAACTATAGTGACCGGCCTTCAATTGAGCAAGCATCGACGGAATCCTCGAGAACCAGCCGGCGGCGCGCAACAAAAAGTCCGGCGCGCCCCGTGCCTTTCAACGCGGGACTCACCGGACGGCTCTGATCCTGAATTCGCCGACCGCCGGCGCGACGCGCCCCGATCGCCAGTTCCCGTTCGCTACGGCGCGGCGCGCCCGCCGAACAGCCCAAGAATGAGCAGGACGACGAACACCACCAAAAAGATGAAGAACAGGATCTTGGCGATCCCCGCAGCGGCGCCGGCCACCCCGGTAAACCCCAGGGCCGCGGCGATCAACGCGATCACCAGGAATAAAATGGTCCAACCTAACAAACCCATGATCCGCTCCTTTCTGCGATCCTCCGACCGAACGCCGTTGCTTGTTTCGCCGTCCGATCGCCCCGTGTTCGCAACGCTTGTCTTCGTATGCCAATTCGCTCGGCCAGCATCACTCTTCATTCGGCGAAACGCCGGCCAGGCCGCGCTTCCGCCGATTACGATCACGCTACTTGTTGGCATCCTTCTGAGGATGCTGCTTCTGGGCCTCACGCTGGGCCTGGCGCTCTCTGGCCGGCACGGCCCGCAGATCCTCGGTCGTCCACTTCGGTTCGCCCGTCGGGCTGCGCAACTCAAGCGTCTGATCGCCCTTCTGAATCTGGCCCGCCATCAGGACCGAGCGCCCGTTGACCTTCGTGGACGAGCCCTTGACCGTCACGCGGTCGCCGTAATAGAACTCGATCCCCTGGCGGTGCGCGTAGGCCTCCGGACCGGCGTACACCGTCACGGTGCCGCCGTCGGTGGTCTTGACCCGCAGCCGCAGGCCGGGCAGCGCGTTGGTGTCCGGCCGGAACGTCCCGACGCTCTGGATCGTCCCGCGAATCGTCTGGATCTGCTCCGGATCGAAGTTCTCGTTGTACGTGCTGCCGGGCAGCCACGGTTCGCTGCTCAGCGTCCCGTCGCCCTCCACGTACCCGAACACCTGCCAGTACGGCTCCTGGTCAAAGTGGCTGTGGATCCGCCGCGCGTACGCCGGGTTCGACAGGTCCGGCGCGTCGCCCTCGTTGTACGCGATCGACTTCAGCGAGTTCTTGGTCACGTCCAGGCGGAACGTGTCCAGCCGCGGACGCGCCTCCAGGGCGCTCCACGGCGCCGCGGCCAGCTCCTCGCCGATCCCCAGGATGCCGCCCCACGAGAGGATCGCATACACCAACCGGCCCTCGTGCATGTCGATCACCACGTTCTCCACGTCGCCGAGCGAGACGCCCTCGAGGTTCTTGACCTCCGTGCCGATGACCTTGCTCAACCGGCGAAACTCCATCTTGTCCTTGGCCACGGTCGTCCGCTGACCCGGCTGGTCGGCGGTTTCAGCCTCGGCGCTCACGTCGCCGTTGGTCGGCTGATTCTCGCGGTACTGCTGCGACTCCTCCTGGTAGAACTGGTGCACGCCTTGGCTCCACCGCGGATCGCCCATGTTCGGCCAGTTATCCTTGTTAAATCCGGGCGCCGCCTTGAGGCGATCCTTCTCGACGTCCAGCACCATCGCGTCGTTGGCCGCCGACATCGTCAGGGCCGACCACGGAATGGCGAAGTACTTGTCGCCGATCCCGAGGAACCCGCCGCGGGCCAGCACCGCGTACGATACGCGATCCTCGTTGGCGCTGAGCACCAGGTCGTCAATTCGGCCCAGATCCTCACCGGCCGGATTCTGCACCTTCAGGCCGATCAGGTGCGACGCCTTCTGAAGCAGCGGCTGAAACTCCCCTTGTCGCTCCGGCTGATCCGACTGCGCCTGCTGCTGGCCGACCACCGGAACCGCGACGAGCGTGAACAGCGCGCCGCCTACCAGAAATAGACTTGTCCAAAACCATCGTGTGCGATCCATAGCTGAACCTCCTATTGGCTCAGGCGACGAGTTGCCTGTGCAGCGGACGATCACCCAATCGCCACCTTGCCCCCGGAACTGCAGACAACTCCATCAACCCCCTAGGTTTCTACCCAAGTATAGAGCCACCACCGACCACCCACAATCGGGACAGGCCATGAATCTCCCATCAGGGAAACGGCGGATGCCGCGCCACCCGCACCCAGGCGGCATCGGTCCGATCCGCCGCCGCGCCATGCCACAAACGCTGGAGTCCCAACCCGCTGAACCCAACACCTTTCCTGCCTGACGGTAAATTGATGGTGCCGCCCCCAGCCGCGTCGCAAGCCTTGACTCGCCTCAACCCGTCGGCGCACCGGCCCGAAACCGGCGCAACACAGAGGGCCCGACGAAACGATCGCTCGCTTCGCCGGGCCCAATCCCCTTGCCGGCCATCGTGATGCCGGCCTGTTGCCCACACTGTCAGCAGTTCCAGATCACGCGTCGGACCAGGCTACTCCTTGTGCTCCTGCTTCTGCTGTCTGTCCTGATCCTTTTGCTTCTCCTGATCCTGCTGGCCCTGTTGCCCCTGGCCCTGCTGTTGCATCTGCTCGAGCTGGCTGGCATCCCACTGGGGCTGGCCCTGCTCATCGCGCAACTGCAGCGTCTGGTCGTCCTTCTGGACCTGCGTGGCCATGATGATGGACTGGCCCTCATGCTGCGCGGTCGCGCCCTGGATCTGGACCTGATCGCCCTGGTTGAACGAGAGCCCCTTCTGCTGGACGAAGGCCACCGGCCCCAGATGGACCATCTGGGTCTGGCCCTCCTGCGCCTGGACCAGCAGCATCAGCCCCGGCATCGCGCCGGCCTCCGGCTGGAACATCCCGACCTGCTGGACCGTGCCCTGGACGCTCTGGACCTGGTCGGCCTTGAACTGCTGGTTGTACTGGCTCTCAGCCTTCCAGGCATCGACCGCACCGCCTGGCCGGCCCTGCCCTTGCTTCTGTTGCTGTCTCTGGCGGTCCTGCTGACGCTGCTGGGCGCCCTGCGGCTGGCCTTCCTGCGCGCTCTGGCGGAACTCGCCGCCGCGCTGCATGCGCTGCTGCTCCATCTGCTGGAGCTGGTTGGCGTCCCACTGCGGCTGACCCTGCTCGTTGCGCAACTGCAGCGTCTGGTCCCCCTTCTTGAGCTGCGAGGCGAGCACCACGTTCTGACCGTCGATCTTGGCCTGCGACCCGGTGATGGTCACCTCGTCGCCGTAATGGAAGTTCAGGCCCTTCTGGCTCGCGTAGGCCCGCGGACCGGCGTGCACGATCATGCTCTTGCCGTCCTGGGTTTTGACCCGCAGACGCAGTCCCGCCGTCGAGCCCGACTCCGGATGGAACGTCCCGACGCTCTGGATCGTCCCCTGCATCGTCTGGACCTCGTCGGCCTTGAACTGCTGGTTGTACTGGCTGTCGGCCTTCCACGCCTCGATCGACCCGGCCTGTTCCCGCCCGGGCACGTACCCGTAGACCTGCCAGTACGGCTCCTGATCGAACTGCTGGTAGAGGTTCATCACGTAGCTGCGGTCGAACTCCGGATACTCACCGCCCTCCAGCTTGGCGGCCTCGAGCATCTTCTGATCCGCGTCGATCCGCGCCACCTCCTGGCGCGGCCGGATCGTCACCGAACTCCACGGCACCGCCGACATGTCCTCGCCGATGCCAAGGACGCCGCCGTACGAGATGATCGCGGCCACCAGGTGCCCGCTGTTCGTGTCGATCATTACGTTCTCGATCTCGCCGAGATCCTCAGCCTGGCGGCCCTGGACCTCCGTCCCGATCAACTGCGAAAGCCGGCGGGTCCAGAAGTACTCGCCCTGGCCCTCAGCCCCGCCGCGGCCCGACGCGCTCTGGCCCGTCTCCCCGCCACGGCCCCAGCCGTCGGTCTCGCCTTCCTCTTCAATGATGAGCACGTCCGTCTCGCCATTGTCCCCGCCGGTCAACGCCTCACCGCTCCGTCGGCCGCGCTCCATGCCGCTCTCCCCAGCCTCGCCGACGTCCTCCGCCCCGCGACCGACGTCTTCGGCTCCGCGCTCCGCGGCACGGCCGACGTCCTGAGCCCCGCGGCCGATGTCCTCGGC
>JAAYCJ010000038.1 GCA_012729815.1 Phycisphaerae bacterium
GAGTCCATGTAGTTGAACAGGTAGACCCGATCCGCCCCACGATGCAGGAACGAAGCCGCCGTCCCACGGGCGGTCTCAGCGGTGTGCAGGAACCGCCCGTCGGCGAACGATTCGGGCGAGGGCATCAGGCCGATCTCCAGGGCCGCCGCAATGGCCACCTTGTCGCCCAGCAGTTGCCGCCACATCTCGACGGGAATGTCGGTGTCGGTCGAAGTCCAGAATGGCGTTACGACCACCACGTCCACCAGCCCGCGCCGGGCCCATTCGATCGCGTCCATACCCAACCCCAGCGCCGCTTCGGGACGGGTGGGCACCCTCGCGGCGAGACGGATCGGGTGGCCGCGCTTGGCCGACCACTTCTCAGCCAGGTCGCGCACCTCCGCGGTAAAATCCGTCAGTTGCGCGCACCCTTCCTGCTCGAAACCCGGTTTGAAGTGAAAGCCGAACCGCATCCAGTCCATCTCGAAGCCGTCGAAGTCCCACCGCTCGAAATACTCGCGGATCAGCTTCATGTGGTGCTCGCGGACCTCCGGGCGGCCATAATCGAACGCGTAGTCCGGCCAACTCTCCATGCGATAGCCCGCCCGCCGGTACTCCGGATGGCTGCGCCAGAAATCGGACAACAGAAGCGACTCCGGCACCGACACGTCGTGGACGTCGTTCATCCGCATCGAAACCCACGCCGAGATCCCCTTCTGGCGGGTATAGTCCAGCCATATCTTGTAAGCGTCGATGCCCTTCTCGGCCAGCAGCCGGGCGTTGTGGGGCCAGAGCTTGGCAAAGTTCTTCCACAGATCCCGGTTCTTGAGGGCTTCCTGAACCTCCGGTCCGTTCGGATCGTAGTCCGCCCAGATCGGCTCCCAGACCTTGGAGGGAAAGCTGGTCCGCATGGCGTTGGGGTTGAAGATCAGTTCCTTCATCTGCGGGCTGACGTAGTGATCGACCAGTTCCTGGCAGCCCTCGACCGTCATCTGATCGGGCGTGCGCGAGCCGTAGAAATGGGAATCGTCCTCGTTGAGCATCAGACCGGGCATGATATGCCTCCTTCCGTCCGTTACCTGTCCTGCCGTCCGGCCGAGGGCCGGTGATCGGCGAAACCTGACCACGAGGCGCGCAGTGTATCCATGGAAACGCCGTCGGGCAAGCTCGGAATGGCGAGCCTTTGAAAGTGGTCTGGCAACAACGGATAAGGGCCGGCGGTCGGGAGTTCCGACCGTCGGCCCTTGGATCGCTGACCGGATCAGGCGCCGGTTCCGCTCGCGATGGGCTATCCGCCCAGCAGGGCCAGAACCGACTGCGGCGTGGTGTTGGCGATCGACAGCACAGCTGTACCCGCCTGGCTGAGGATCTGGTTTCGGGTCAACTGCGATGTCTCGTAGGCAAAGTCCGCGTCGCGGATCTGCGACTCGCTGGAGGTGACGTTCTCCAGGGCGACCTGCAGCGAGTTGATGTTCGTCTGCAGAGTGTTGCGCTCGAAGGCGCCGAGTCGTCCTCGCAGGATCGCAATCTGCCGGATGGATTCCTGAACGATATCGCTGGCCTCGCGGGCGTGGCCGGTGACCAGCGAGTAGTCGCCGCCGGTGCGAATCTGCGAGAGGTAGCCGATGTCCTGGTTACCCAGGCTCGAGGCCGCCACCGACCGGATCCCGATGTTGACCTGCTGGTTGCTGTTGACGGCCGGGCCCAATTGGAATTTGGCCCCGCCGCCGGTGATGGCGAAACTGGTGCTGTCGAGTCCGAAGTCCTCAGCCACCAGCATCTCGAGGTCCAGGCCCATGCTCTGGAGAGTCAGTCTCAAGCCGTCGCCCTGGGTCAGGATGCCGTTGACGGTGGCCGTGACGTCCTGGCCGGTGTCGTAGTTGTTGGGCGAGCCCTCGGGATTCACCAACTCGAAGGCGGCGCCGGCCTGCAGCGCCTTGACCGACAGGTAGGCGCTGGAGCCGTACTCCGTCGACTGGAAGCTGATCCCGCTGGAGGGGTTGGCCGAGTTGATGTACTGGGCCTGGACTCCGGTGGCGTCGGAGAAGGTATTGACCCCGAACGCGATCGCGGAGGCGGCGGTGCCCGAACTGAACGACAGCTCGGTCACGCCCTGGGCCCCCTGAACCTGGATGGTGATGTTCTCGTTGATCTTGGCGCTCTGAAACTGGAGCTGGGCCTTCTGGGCCGAGGTCACCACCTGGACGTTGACGGGAATGTAGTCGTTGGTCCCGAACTGCACCGAGTAGACGTGCAGGTTCTGGAGCGAGGTCTCGTCGACGCCGCTGGTCACGTAGGAGAGGCTCCCGTTGAGCAGATGAAGCCCCGCGAACGTGGTCGTGTTGGCGATGCGGGTGATGGATTCGATGGCGGAGTCCACCTGAAGCTGGTTGGCCGCGATCTCATCCTCGGACATCGCCCCTTCGTTGGCCGCCCCGACGATCAGCTCCTGAAGGCTGGTCAGCATCGAGGCGATTTCGTTGAGGGCCCCTTCCGCCGTGGCAATGACGTTCGAGGCGCGTTCGGAGTTGGCGATCGCCTGACCGATCCCGGAAATCTCCGAGCGCAGGGTCTCGCTGGCGATCAGGCCCGCCGGGTCGTCCGCCCCGCGGTTGATCCGGAGGCCGCTCGAGAGCCGCTGCAGGGTGGACTGCAACTGCTGCTGCGACCGCGCCAGGTGGGTCTGGGCTACCAGGGCACCGACATTCGTGTTAATCCTACTCATCACTGATCCTCCATGACTTCGTGAGGTCCGTTCCGGTCTTACGCACGCGGGCCGCCGGAGGACCCTGAGGCACTTACGTCCCCTCCGGTCGTGGTCCGTCACGACCGGGTTCTTTGGCACTGTGGTTTTCGATTTGACTACTATTTTGATCAGCCGCCGCACCGTTCCGACGCGCCCGAGGCCCCTTGCGGGTCTGCTCGCGCGACCCGGGCTCGTTCGCGCCCGACTTGCCGTTGGAGGGACCGTTGCCCTCCGAACCGCTCGCGGCGCCGCTGGATGACAGGGAACTCAGATCGTCGGGGGTGACCTGCGAGGCCGCCCGGTTCTCCCGCTTGATCGCCTCATAGACCTCCTTGCGGTGCACGGGAATATGAGGCGGAGCGGTGATGCCGAGCCGAACCTTGTCCCCTCGAATATCGACGACCGTGATTTCCACGTCGTCTCCTATCATGATGGTCTCGTCTTTCTGTCTCGAGAGCACTAACATCCTCGGCTCCTTCCTTGGTCATGCCAATGCTTAGACCGTCCTGGCGGGCTCCATTCCGGTTCCGGTCTCGACGGCGTCGCGGCCGTCGCCGGATCGGTCGTCGGGTCCGCCCTGCCCGGGCCGAGCCATCCCTGTGCTCGCGACCGGGCAAGATCGGGCTCTAAGCCGTCTTGCTCATCGCCACCCGCTCACGGCGGTCCAGCGAGATCAGCGGATATCGGGTCGTGTACCGCTTGTCCGACAGGACCAGTTGGGCGCCGGTCAGGCTCCTGGCGTTGATCACCAGAGGGCCCTGCAGGTTGCCCGTCAACATGTTGTCCACCTTGTTGACGATCACCAGCACCTGGGCGTCGTCCGGCGACTCCAGCCCGATCAGCTCCAGGTCTTCGCCCTTGATCGGGATCCGGTAGTCGGGCACGAACACCCGCGGATCGCACACCACAAAGGCCAGTTCCGCCCGCTCCACCGACTGGAGCCAGAAGAACACACCCTCGTCGTTCGTCTGCATCAGGGCGAACCGGACGCAGTGCGGAAATCCGACCAGCCCTTTGGGAAACTGCGTGATCCGGCTGTCGTCAATCTCCACCGACCCAAATCTCGACGTTTCAATCTGCATGATCTGCTCCATAGCGGCCCGCATCCTGCCTGACTTACCCGACCGACACTTTCGATCGGGCGGTGAGGTTCCACTCACCGTCCGCCCGCACGTTCGAAACGGCGGACAAGTCGGCGCGGTTCGGGCATCGGGCCTCGACTGCCCAAACCACGGGGCTATCGCCCAACGTTCTCAGCTCAGAAGCCGTTCCGGCCATCTCCGGGGCTCCTATCGCAGAAAATCCAACAACGATGTATTCATAATCTGTCCGCCCGTGGTCAGGTTCGCCTGCAGCGCCGTCTGGTACTGCTGAAACCTGGTGATGGCCTCGGTGTAGTCGAGATCCTTGATCTCGCTGAGCAAGGCCTTGGTGGACAGCGTCGCGTCTTCCGTCCGCTCCCGGCGGGTCTCGATCGCCCGGGCCATGTAGCCGAGACGCCCGCGGTAGCGGTTCAACTCATCCAGATAGCTCTCAAGCTTCGCGCCCGCCTGTTCGATCGCCTGCGTGTCGTTGGCCAGAAGGCCTTCGCGAAGATCGATCAGGTACGCGAACAGCGACTCCTCCTTGGTCGGATTGACGTCCGTCCCGACGATCTGGTTGCCGCCGGAGGTCTCGCCGAGGATTCCCAGATCCTCAGCCGCGTTCGAGTAGTTCAACCGGGCCACCCGCATCGTGCCGGGCCCGCCGGTGTTGTCGGTCAGGATGATGCCGTTCCCGGTGGCGGCCAGGGACGCCTGGACGGCCACGCCGGATGCGCCCGCCGCCGCGTTGATCGCGTCGATGGCGTCCTGCACGGTCGCGGCGCCGGCGATGTCCACGTCGAAGGCCGAACCGTCGGAGGCGGTGACGCGGAAGTCGGCTCCGTCCACCTCGTCCACGCCCGCTCCGCCGTTAAGGTCGGCCAGAGCGGTGGCCGCGGTGAAGGTGTGAATGCCCAGATCCGCCGCCGTCGTTCCGCCGTTCTCGGCGATCTTGAGGTTGCCGCCGGCCAGCACGCTGGCGATCTCGATGCCCGTGCCGTCCGGACTGATGCGAGCCTCGACGCCCACGCCGGAGGTGTTGATCGTGCTGATCACGTCCTGGATGGTGGTCGCCGAACTGAAGTCCAATGTAATCGACTTGGTCCCGTTGGTGATGATGATGCCGCTCGCCTGGTCGATGCCGGCGTTCTGGTGGAGCCGGCTCAGCGGAGTCTGGGGAACCAAGCGAGGGCCAAAGTCGTCGCCGGCGATCGCGTTTCCGCCCGGCGTCGGCTGATAGAGACCCAGGTCATGGGCGATCGTCCCCTGGCCGGATTCGGTGACCTGCAGCGTCTCGCCGCCGTTGCTCGAAACCAGCCGCAGCGAGCGGCCTGAGGCCTCAAGCGAAAGCGACACCGACGCGGGCAATGCGTCGTTGACCTTCGCGATCAGATCGCCCACCGTCTCACAGTCGCTCGTGTCAATCTGATAGCGGCCGATGACCGAACCCTCGATCACCAGCGTCCCGTTCCGCACGCCTTCATTCATCGCACCGGACAGGTCCGTCAGCCGCGTCGCGCCGGCCGCCGCCGTCATCAGGTCTTCGCTCGAGGCGACCACGCCCGACCCGGTGCCAAACACCTGCCGGGCCGTCAGGTTGACCGGCTCGTTGATGTCGCCGGAGACCTGAATGCTGACCTGGCTGTCGTCGCCGACGTAGCGGACCAGCCCGTCCTCGTGGGCGAACGGGGCCACGTCGTTGCGCATCCCGGCGAAGAGGAACGTGCCGAGATACTCGGTGTTGCCCAGCGTCACCAGTTGCCCGAGAATCGAGTCGATCAGCGTGGCCGCGGCGTTCCGTTGATCGGCGGTCGCGGTCGCCCCGACGTTCTCCAGGGCCAGATCGTGAGCCTCGACCGTCAGGTTGTGCACCGATCCGAGGGTGGCGTCGGCCAGGTTCATCGCCTTGCTCGCGTAGTCGATGTTGGCCAGGTACTGCTCCTGGGCCTCCAGCGTGTCGTCAAGCCGCATCGCACCGGTGGTGTCGATCGGATTGTCGCTGGGACGCAGGACGCGAAGCCCCGTTGCCAACTGCTCCTGGCTCTGCAGCAGTTGCACCATGCTCCGCCGCATCCCGCTCAGCAGGATCTGCGTCTGCATGTTGCTGCTTACTCGCGATATGGTGATGGGACTGACTGCCATAGTGATTTCACCCGTTAAATCAGGTTCATGATCTCCTGCGTCAGTTCGTTGATGACGTTGATGAACCGGGCCGCGCCCTGGAAGGCCCGCTGGGCCGCCAGCAGGTCCACCGCCTCTTCGTCGATGTTGACGCCGCTGATCGCCTCCCGCTGGGCCTGGAGCGTCTCGGTGACCGCGGCATGGATCGAGTAGTTGTTCCTCGCCCCGGCCGTCTGGGTGCCCAGTTCGCTGACGATGGTCCGGTAGAAATCGGGAATGCTGCTGCCGCCCAGGGAGTCGGCGCCGGCGGTTCGCAGGCCCGCGATCAACTCGGCGTTGGAGCCGTCGCCCGTCGTCCCGTTGCGCCCGGCCGCGATCAACTGCGGATTCTCCGCGATCGGCGAGGCCACCGCGATGTCGGCGGCGCTGGTCCCGCTGAAAAAGCTGTTGAGTCCCAGCGCGGCCAGCACGTGCGAACTGTCCTCGCCGAAGCTGACCGTGTAGTTGCTGCTGGTGGTCTCGATCTTCAGTTTGTTGTTGGCCTGCACGGTGGCGGTGACGCCGGCGATGGCGCTCAGCTCAGCCGCCAGGCCGTTGAGGCTCATGTCCGCGCCCATGCCGTTCAGATCGACGTTGATCTGGTGCACCGTGTACTGGTCGGTGTGCGAGTCGTGCACCCGGACGATGAACGAGCCGTTCTGCGGCGAGAAGGTCAGGCCGGCCGCGTTGAGGGCCGCCGAGGCGTCGCTGACCGCGTGCTCCGAGGTCAGGCTCGCGTAACCCTCGATACCCTGGCCGCTGCTGTGAATCTTGTTCACTTCGAAGATCAGCCCTTGGCTGAGCGTGTCGAGTTGCTGAAGGTTGCCGGTCACGAAGTCGTCGATCATCCACGTGATCGCCCCGACCTTGCCGGAGGAGGACTCCACGGTCCGTCCGCTGTCGGCGAACACCACCGAGGGAACCACCAGATCGCCGTTGCCCTCGCGGCGGACCTCGAGCTGGCGGGCCGAGTTGTACTGCACCAGCGGGTCGCCCGCCAGATAGACCGTCACGTCGCCCGCCGGGTGCTCGATCACCTCCACGTCGATCAGCTCGGAGATCTGCTTGAGCATCTTGTCCCGCTGGTCGAGCAGGGCGCTGGGGCTCTTGCCCGCCGCCGAAGCGTTGGCGATTTCCACGTTCAACCGGGCGATCTGCCCGGCGTAGTCGTTGATCTGATCGACCGCCTCGTCCAGCACCTGGCCCATGTTGTGATAGAGGTCGACCACGTCCTGCCGCAACATGCCGATCTGATCGGACAGCGACTGGGCGACCTGGACCAGGACGTTGCGGGTCGACACGTCGTGCGGCTTGCTCTGCAGCTCGGACCAGGCATTGAAGAACTCGCTCAGGGCGCTGGAGAGGTCCGTGTCGGTCATCTCGTTGTAGAGGGCCTCGAGGCGCGAGAGCATCTGGCCGCACACGTCGTCGTAATTCAACTCGCTCATCGAGGAGCGCAGCCGCTGCTCGAGGGCGTAGTCAATGTGCCGCTGAAGGCTGGTGACCTGAACGCCGGCGCCGGGATCGGAGCCTTCGATCAACCGCATGCCCCGCACCGGGGACAGCACGGCGGTCTGCCGCGTGTAGTTGGGATCGCCGGCGTTGGCGACGTTGTTGCCGATCACCTGCATCGCCGCCTGGTGGGCCAGCAGGGCCGAGCGTCCGATTTGAAGTGATCCGTTAATCAGTCCCATTTCCGCGTTCCGTCTATCCGACTGCGTCCAGAATGTTTAGCGTGGGCGTCACCCGCCGCTGTCCGCGACCGTCATAAAGCCCGATATCGCCCTGGGCGGCGGCGACGTTCCGCTGCATCTGGGCGAAGCACTGCAGGATTTCCCGCGTCACCGCATCGTTGATTCGGTTGACCTGGTAGACCTGGTCGGCCAGCGATCGGATCGCCCCGGCCAAGGCCAGCAGGCGGCTGCGATCCGGCTCGGCCAGGCTCTCCGCCAGCGTCCGGAGCGTGACCGGCTCGTCCTTGCCCAGCCCTTCGGCCAGGGCCTCGGCCGTCTCGCGGCGTCGGGCGTCCGTCTCGCCGATCCGCTCGATCAGAAATTGTTCACGGGCCGACCACGACTCCAGCGAGTCGATCTCGCCCGACCGCATGTACTTCTGCTTGTTCCTGGCCGCCAGCAGCAACTGCTCGTGCAGCTCGCGAAGCTCCTGCAGCGTGGAGACCAGCGTCTCGAGTGTCGTCTGGTGTTCCTGCATCGAAGTCACTCCTTCGTCTCCGAAACCGGTCCCAACCACCGGTCCGCCACCGCCTGGCCGATCTGGAACCGTCCCGAACCGGCCAGCCGCGTGAGCAGCTCCTGGTCGAGCTGGGACTGGAACATCGCCCCCGTCCGCCCGCCCGTCAGCGGGTTGTCCGTGTCCAGCGACGAGCGAAACTCCCGCATCAGCGTCCCCAGAAATACCTCGCCCACCGTCTGCGAGACCGCCTCCCGCAGCCGGCTGCGATCCGCCGCGCCCAGCGACGCCACGTAGGTCTTCAGGCTGTTCGAGTTGGTCGCGCCGACCGTGCTCATCGCTGCTCCACCAGTTGTCCCTGTAGATTGCCCGACCGCGCCAGTTCCCGGACGATCGCCACCCGATCGTCGAACGGGGCCTTGAGGGCCTCAAGGGCCTCGATCACCAGCCGAAGCTCCACCGAGTCCGGCAGCCGGAAATCGCCCGGTTCGGCGTCCGCTTTGCCCTCCTGCTGCCGCTGCTGACGCAGCAGCGACTCGGTGCTGATGGTCATCCCGCGATACGTGATGGTCACCGGCGAGATCGTCACGTTGCCGTCGATCACGATCGTCCCCGCCGTCGGATTGATGGTCACCCGCGCCTGCTTTTCCGGCATGAGCAGCGGCAGACCCTGGATCCAGGCGATGAAGTTGGCCGGGTCCAACCGCTCCGCCGCCGGGATCGCGACCTCCACGTTCTTCGGGTCGCGGGCCGTGGCCAACTGAAGCTGCGAGGACTGGACCGAAACCGCCTCGTTGATCGTCATGGCGATCGCCGAGGCCATCGGCCAGCTCGCGTGGGCGTCGTCGATCACCAGCGTGAAGGCCCCGTTCTCCACCTGATTGTAGAAAACGTCCTGCTCCATGATCGCGCCCTTCTTGACGATCCCGTTGGTCGGGTTGGCCGCGTCCACCGACACCGTCCCGCCCGCCAGGGCGTAGATCGTCGGGTCCGAGGGGTGCGAGCCCATCAGCGGGGTCAGCAGCAGCGTGCCGCCCTCGAGACTCTTGGCCGACCCGATTGCCGAGATCCGCACGTCGAGGGTCTGCCCCTCGCGGGCCCCGTTGTTGCCGATCGCCGCCGTCACCGAAACCAAGGCCACGTTCTTGGCGTTCTTGAGTTCGTCGATCGACATCACCGGATTGCCGAAGTGCTGCAGGAACGCCGCCAAAGGACGGATCGCCGGAACGAACTTGCCGCCGTCGCCGGTGCCGTTGAGCCCCACCACCAGGCCGATGCTGATCAGATGATTTTCCCGCTGGCCCTGCAGGTGCGTGATGTCGGCCACCTTCACCGCCTCAGCCGCGGTCGTCATCAGCAGGATTGTCGCCACGATCGTCTTCTTCATCGGCTGTCCACTCGTTCCTTAGAAGGGTCGAATCTTGTCCCAGATCTTGTACGCCCACCCGCGCCGCATCGAGTCCCGCACCGGGCCGAAGCTCTCCCGCTTGAAGTGCGTCTCCAGCAGTTGGGTCGAGAGAATGGTGTTGTCCGCGGCGATGTCGTCGGTCCGGCACGTCCCGGTCAGCGTCACCACCTGCTTCTCGTCGTCGGTCTCAACCACGTCCGGACCGCCCTGGAGCACCAGGTTCTTGTTCGGCATCACGTCGATGATCCGGCACGTGATCCGGGTGATCACCTCGTCCTTGCGACTCGCTCCGCCGTTGCCCTCGAAGCTCCGGTCCATCTTGAAGTCAATCTTGGGATCGCCGGCGGGCATGGTGTCCGGCACCAGTTTGCAGGAGCTGCCGGCGTCGCTGAACCGGATCCAATCCTTCAACGCCGCCTGGATCTCCACCTCCCGCTCCAGCTTGGTGTCGCCCGAGTGCTTGTACTCGGACTTCTGGCGGACGATCACCGTGATCAGGTCGCCCACCTTGAAGATCCGCTTGGGCGGAGGCTTGACCGAGAAGAACGAGTTCTCGACCAGGGCGGGCATGCCCTCCTGATCCTCCTCTTCGACCGGGACCGCCGGCCGCACTGCCAGTCCCGGCGTGCTGGCGGAGGCCCGGATGAACAGCGACGAGGACTGCGCCTTCGCTGCGTTCGGCCGGACCACCGCCAGGCACACACCAAGGACCAGCAATGCTCGCATCAACCACACAAACAGGCGTGTCATGGCCTGATGACCTCGCTTCCGTCAACCAACTCCGGACCCGACTGCAGGGGCGCGGTCTCGACCAGCACCACGCCCGGCTTGATCAGCCGGCCCCGGAAGATATCCTTGGACCGTTCGTTGCGAACCGAAATCAACTCGCCCTTGACCCCGCCGGACATCGCCCGGCCGGTCATCCGGACCTCCAACCCTCCGACCCGATGAAGCACGGTGACCAGTTGACCGCGGCTGGCCATCGGCTGGGCCTCCAGCAGGTCCGCCGTGATCACCGTCCCCGGCGGGATCAGCCGCCGCGCCCGCTGGCCGCTCACCTCGTCCAACGCCGTCACGTACGTCTCGCCCACCTTGCGGATAGGACGCCACAGGAGTTCCACGTCCGGCTCGCCGATCTCCGCCTTGCTGTTAATCGTCCGGCGGGCCACCAGCAGCGGGGCCTCGACCTCCACCTTCGCCAGCACCTGGACCGTCTGCAGCACTTCGGCCTCGCGGACGATTTCCACCTTCAGACCGATCAGCCCCAGCCGACGCACGTCGCCCTGAGGCTCGATCCGGAAGCTGTACGGCGGGTCGGTCAGCGAGAGCACCGGCCCGACCGTCGGATTAAAATCAATCTTCACTTTCGCGTCCTCGGGCAGGTCCACGAGCTGATCGCAGATCACTTTCCGAATCCGCGACTCCAGGCTCGCCGGTCCGCCCACGTTCGCCGCCGCGCCGAGCGACAGGCCGGACGACTGGGAACGCTGCGGGCCCTCCGAACTTGCCGCCGCCGCCGTCTGGACCCGGCAGACCGCCGATCCGCGGATCGCCACCCGGGTCAGGTCATAGCCGACGCTCGAAAGCAGTTCGCTGACCTTCCAGGCCCGGACCTCGAAATCCTCGCCGCCCGCCGCCGACTCGATCACCACCAGCTCGCCCATCGCCGCCGCCTGGTCGGCCGGTCCGCTGATCTTCGCAATCTGCGAAAGCCTGACCGCCGAGGCGCCGACCTGGACCTCGGGCAGCAGGCGAACCGTCAACCCATCCGAACTGACGGCGGCGGCTGAGCCCGAGAGCATCAGGCTCAGCCAGACCGCCTGTATCAGTCTCTGCCGGGAACGGGTTGTCGGAAACCTATGCGAATTCATCTCAACCGTCTCTCACGCCTTTACCTGGGTATCGCTTACCTCATGTGCACCACGGCCTGGAGCATCTCGTCGGCCGCGCTGATCGACCGGCCGTTCAACTCGAACGAACGCTGCGTCTGGATCAGGTCCACCAACTCGCGAACCGGCTCGACGTTCGACTGCTCCAGAGAGCCCTGCAGAATGGCCCCGAAACCCTCTTCCGTGGGAACGCCCACGATCGGCGGGCCCGAGGCCTGCGTCTCAACGTACACGTTCTGGCCCTTGGCCAGCAAACCCTCGGGATTCACGAACCGCGCCAGTTCAATCTGCCCCACCTCTTCCGGCTCCGTCGCGCCCGGCGTCGTCACCAGCACCCGGCCGTCCGAGCCGATCGTCACCGACGTCGCGTCTTCCGAAATGGTGATCGGCGGCTCAAGCCGGAAACCGTTGCTGTTGCCCAGCACGATCTCGCCGTTGGCGTTGCGGAAGAAATTCCCCGCCCGCGTGTAGCCGATCCCGTTGGGGCCCATGTCCTCGAACACCCGCACCTGGAACAGGCCGGCCCCGTCGATCGCCAGGTCCAACTGCTTGCCCGTCTGATCGAAGCTGCCCTGCTCGAAGCAGAACTGCGTCGAACTGAGCCGCACCCCGGTCCCAAGCAGAATGCCCGCCGGCGTGATGTCGCCCAGACTGTTCTCCGATCCCGGCTGGCGGCGGACCTGGTAGAGCAGGTCCTCGAAGTTGGCTCGTGCCTTCTTGAACCCGACCGTGTTCACGTTGGCCAGGTTGTTGGCGATCACGTCAAGCCGATGCGAAAGGGCGTGAAGCCCTGATGCCGCCGTGTTCATTGCCGTTACTGACATCCGCTAACGCTCCGTCTACAGTTTCGGAAGTTCATTGACCAGCCGTCCCAGCGTCTCGTCCTGCAGCATGATCATCCGGGAACTCAACTCGAAGGCCCGGGTGTTCTTGATCATCTCCACCAGTTCCAGAGCCGGGTTCACGCCGCTGGCCTCGAACACCCCACTGACCACCGTCGTGTGCCCAGCCGGCAGCGGAGGCTCGGTCGCGCCGAACATGTTCGACCCGAGCTTGACCAGGCTCTGAAGGTCCTCGAACTCGAAAATCCCCAGTTGGGCCGCGGGCACGCCGCAGTGCCGCACGCACCCGAACGGGTCGACCGTGAGCTGATCCAGCGTCGCCCCGTTAAAGCAGATCTCGTTGCCGTCGACGTCCAGCACCGGCCGGCCGTCCACCGCCCGCACCAGCTTCTGGCCCAGCAGCGTCAGCTTGCCGTCGCGGGTGTAGGCCACCTTCTCGCCGTCCTGAACCGCCAGCATCCCCGGACCCTGCAGCATGACATCCAAGGGCCGCTCGCTGACTTCCACGGGGCCTTGGGTAAAATCGGTGAAAGTCGCCGCCGCGAACCCCCCGCCCGTCATCTCCTTCAGATGCTCGGGCAAAAACCGCCGGCCCCCCGGAAGGTCCATGGCCTCCAGCGGCCGCTGCGTGTACAGGGCCAGATCGCGCTTAAAGCCCGTCGTCTGGGCGTTCGCCAGGTTGTTGGCGATCACGTCCTGACGATGGCGGGCCAGCGCCATCCCGGAAGCCGAAAGGTACAATCCGTACAACATCGATCAGGCGTCCTTGCCTTCTTCCCCACCGTCCCGGCGCGCGTCCAGCTCGGCATGGGCCATCACCGCCAGCGATGCGCTGCGGATCACCCGCCGAGCCAAACAGACCAGCGTCGACCAGTCGCACTCCCGACCGCTCAACGCCTCTGCCCCTTTGTCATTGCCGGTTGTCTCGAGCATCATCCGTGACTCCCTGGCCGGGTCTCCGCCCAGCCTTCGCCCCTCCTAAAAGCAACCCCCGTGCCAACACCGAAGATTTTTACGCCCCATAAAATTAACTTCTCGCAAGCCTAGATATATCAATGCGTTACGCGATAGAACGAAAACACCCACAGGCAAAACCGCATCGCTGCCACATCACACACCAACGCGCAAATCCTGCCCGGCAGGCGCAACACCTGCGGGCAAAACCTGCGCGATCAAAGCCCGGACCGGCACCACCCACACCATCATGAGCGTTGTGTTCCGCGGACAAAGGGTCTTGACAGAAAAACCCTTATCGAGTACAAAGAAGACAGTAAACGCTTAGCGCTTAGCGATTACTGTCTTGCAGGAGCACGACGTGGCGGTTCGATTGAGCGACATTGCCGAGGCGGTCGGGGTCAAGGTGCCCACCGTCTCGCGGGTGTTGAACAACAAGCCCAGCGCGATCCGGGTCTCCGACCGGACCCGCCGGCGGATCCTCCAGACGGCCCGCGAGATGGGCTACCATCCCAGCGCAGCCGCCCGCGCCCTGGCGACCAAACGGACCGGCCAAATCGGCTTTATCATGTCCGATGCCATCGCCGGCGGCTGGCGGAACCTGTACTTCGCAGCGTACCTGGAGGGCGTCGAGCGGGTTTGCCGGAGGCGAGGCTTTGGCCTGAACGTCAGTCGCTACAACCTAAGCGACGTTGATGATTTTGTCTTTCCCAAGCACGTGGGCGAGCGGAGCGTCGACGGGCTGGTCTGGACCAGCTACGTCGAGGCCTCCATCGCCAGCCGGTTCCGCGAGTTCGGTATTCCGTGCGTTGCCGTCGGCCAGGACGTCGAGACCACGGGGCTGATCCCGACGGTGGCGTCCGACGACGTATCCGGCCGGCACCAGATCGTGCGCTACGCCGCCTCGTTGGGCCATCGGCGGGTCGCCGTCTCGTGCGGCAACAGTCGTCGAAACGCCGAAGTCATCGACGGCATGATCGCCAACGCAGCCGCCGACCCACTGACCGCTGGTTGCACCATCCTGCCATGCCAATCGCCAACCGGCCACTGCGACTACCACGCCGCCCGACCGATGATGGAATGGTGGCTCGCCGTGCCGATCGAGCAGCGGCCGACGCTGATCATTGCGACCGACCAAACACTCGTTGAATTTCTCAAGGAACTGCGGGCCAAGGGTTTACGCTGCCCCGAGGATGTGAGCCTGATCAGCCTCTGCGATACGACCCTGTGCAGCTATGCCCATCCCGAACTGACCGCCATGACCTGCGATCAGGTCGACATGGCGGAAACCGCAACGGAAATGCTGATCGACCACCTGATCGAGGACAAACCGCTGACCACGGAGATGTCGAAAAACGATTACCCCTGCAAACTGATCGTCAGAAAATCCTGTGCAGAGATCTCCGATCGCTGATCTGAGGGCACACAAGTCATGCATTCGAGAAGTGTTAAGTCGTTCACGCTCATCGAGCTCCTGGTCGTGGTGGCGATCGTGGCCGTGCTGGTCTCGATCCTGCTGCCGGCCCTCTCGGTGGCGAGGGAGAAAGGCCGGCAGGTCTCCTGCCTGAGCAACCTCAAGCAGATCGGGGTCATGCTGTTCCTCTACGCGGACGATCACAGCGGCTGGTCGATCATGGCCCAGCCGGAACCGAGATTTAGCGGGGACTGGGAGTTTGGCGGCTACCACGAAACACTGGAGAACCTGAAGTACCTGACAAACCGAGGTACATTCTTCTGCCCTTCCGCAAAGGACGTGGGCTTCAGGACCTCCAACGTAAGCTACGGGATCAACTACTGGACTTTTGGATACAATCCCTCCCCCGATATCAGTCCCAACAGACCGGTGAAGCTGGCCGAGGCCCTTTCGTTCGGCAACGGGTCAAGTCTAATCTACGTGGGCGATGCGCTGCGTTCATGGGTCAACGGGAACTCCGCACTGGCGGTCTCGATCCGTCAGGGCCCGCCCTACCCGTACGCCCCCTATGGGAGTTACGGCCCGACGGAGGCGAGACATCTGGATAACGTGAACTGCCTGATGGCCGAGGGCTGCGCGATGAGCCTCGACCCGGCCGAGATTGTAAACTACTTCCACTGGAACCCGACACAGGATGGGAATCCCGCGGGCTCCGGCAGCCTCTGGTGGCGGCCGTAGGATCGAACGATCGCCACTTGCCGATTTGCGATGCAGGAATATGAAAGCGATGCTTCAGCGACAATCGGAGTGGCGGTCCGGCACAAGCGGTTGATCCACGCCGCCGGAAATGCGCCCATTACGAGCCGACCCGCACCTGCTGGAATTCACAGCCTTGTTCTGCCTGGAGGTAATCATGTCGCACATGCGAACCATCGCCGCCGCAATCGCAGTGGCCCTTTCGGTCTGTTCCGTCCTCGGCGCAACCACACAGCCGCGAGCGGCAGGCGCTCAGCGGGAGAAGATCTGCCTCAACGGCGTATGGGACTTCAAGGCCGCCGGCACGAGCGCAACGGAAATTCCCTCCGACGGCTGGAACAAACTGCCCGTGCCGAGTTCGTGGTTCTGGTACGGGACCGAGCTCTTCGTCGTACCCGACGGCGACTCGGACCACGCGTGGTTTCGCCGGTCCTTCTTCGTGCCGAAGGAATGGTCCGACGGACGGAAGGTCAAGCTGTTGTTCCTCGACCTCGACGCGGCCCACAAGGTGTTCGTCAACGAGTCGCTCGCCCACGAGGCGAACGCCATGCGGCTCTGCCTGAACGTCGATATCACCGGTCTGGTCCGCTTCGGCGAGCAAAACAACCTGGCCCTCTGGACCCAACGGGTCGAAAGCGCCCACGAGAGCGGAATCGTCCGCAGCGTGTACCTGGTCACCACGCCCGCAGTCCATGTCAAATACAGCCACGCCCTGCCCAGCGTCAAGGACATGACGCTGACCGTCAAAACACGGGTGAAAAACGAGGACACGGTGGCGCGCACGGTCACCGTCAAGCCGGCGGTCCGCGACAACGCCAAGACCGTCCTGGAACTTCCGGAAGTCAGCGCCACGATCGAACCGGGCCAGAGCGTTGAGGTCGAAACCAGCTCACCGTGGAAGGACCCGGTGCTCTGGGGATTCGGCCCCTACGGCCGGCCCTACCTCTACCACCTATGCACACAACTCGAAGGTGAAGGCGTCGCCGACGAAACCTTCGACCGCTTCGGCTTCCGCGAGTTTCGCACCGATGGCGCCAAGTTCCTCTTCAACGGCAAGGAGTACTTCGTCAAGGGCGACCTGATCAGCCGGGCCTGGCCCGTCACCGAGAATCCCGAGTTCGTCGCCGCGTTCTATCAGGGCATGCGTTTCGCGAACGTCAATTTCCAGCGGCTCCACGGCACCAACACCAATTCCTTCGATTCGCCCTACTGGTACCAGGTCGCCGACGAATTGGGTCACCTCGTCGAGGCCCAGCTCTGCCGGACGCGAACCGAGCCCGACGATCCGGAACATCTGGCACTGTGGACCAGCTACGTCAACTATCACTTCAATCATCCGAGCCTGGTGATGTGGTGCGGCGACAACGAGAGCATCCGGCCCGGCTATTCGACCGACCTCGCCCAGGCCGAGACCGTCATGCCCGGCTGGAACCGCCTGGCCAGCCATATCCGCCGGCTCGATCCAACGCGGATCGTCGAGTTCCACGACGGATGCGCCCTGTTCGCCGGCGTCCACCTGGGCGTCTTCGACCGCGAAAACTACATGACCTTCAACATCCACGCCTACGGGAACCTCGTCCAGGCGGTCCAGCGGGCCAAACGCGACTACGCCTTCGACGACAGCGTGCCCGTCCTGGCCGGAGAAGTATTCCCGTTCCCAGCGAACATCGACATGGTCGCCGACCCGGTCGGGACGTTCATCGAGCAGAGGCGGCGAGGGCAGATGCTGCATAAGGCCATCGGCGATCTCGCCGGCGCCGGGGTCGGAGGAACCATCCTCTGCGCCCTCGAGGACGTGGGGTTCCTCGGCTTCTCCGATCCCGACACGCTGCAACTGGGACCGTGGTCGGATCGAATTCTCGTCCGTGACGAGACCAAACCGGACAAACCGGTGATCGGCAACCGCGAGTGCAAGGTGAAGGCCCGCTGGCCGAGTCTCTCCGGCGAAGGAATGAAAATCGACGTGGTTATGCCGCACTGCGGAGCCACCGGCGGCGCGGGCGGATACGGATTCAACTTCAACTGGTTCGATCCGACCGAGCCGATGTTCCGCACCAACCTGATCGACGTCATGGTTAAGGACGCCTACGAAAAGGCCGACGGCCGCCAGGAACCGCCGCTGGGTCCGCAGCGGGCGCCGCAGGTGATCGTCTGCTTCGGCGTCGAAGGAAAGCCCGTCGAAGGCGCGTACGTGGAACTCTTTCCGCAGGACGGGCAGGCCCCGCCGCCCTCGGCCGTCACCACTGACTCCGACGGGACCGCCTGGTTCCACCTCTGGGACCTCGGACGCTATCGCGCCGTCGTCAACCACGAGGGCCGGATGTTCGAGAAATCGTTTGTCCTGGACGCCCGACCAAAGCTCACCGACAAACCAGGCTACGACTACATCACATGGATCGACATGGGCGGAATCGACATCGCCAAGCGCAAGGCGGAACTGGCCCAGCCGGCGGAGTTGATTGGCGAAACCATTCGCCGACCCGAGGAACTCCTGACCGGCGGCGGTATGGAAATCTGGCACAGCGACAAGATTGGCGGTTGGGACAACAGTCCCGTTCAGGAAACCAAGATCGTCAAGTCGGGAAAGTACGCGGCCAAGCTGGTCGGCAACGTGGCCCAACTGGTGTGTCACATCAAAATGGACCCCGGCAGCCGATACAAAATCTCCGGCTGGATATACAAGGGCGCCGGAGACAACTCCGGATGCATTGGCCTTCGAGCCAACAACTGGGATTGGCTCGTCAAACTCGACGGCAGTCAGGAGCCGGGCCAGTGGGAGTACGTCGAAACCACACACACCGCGACCGGAGCCGAATACTACTTCTACTGCTACAACTACTACATGGGAGACGATGCGGTCTGCTATTTCGATGACGTCTCGGTTCGCAGACTGCCCGACGGAGAAAGGCCAGCGCTACAGCCCGGCCCCTTCGAGGTCGGCAACGACGGGTTCATCGGCCACTGGCTCATCTGCGGACCGTTCCCCAATCTCCTCGTCGAAAAAGACAGCGGCTCCGAATTCCTGGGTCATCGTAACGATCTGCTCAAGGAATACGGCGGCGAGGCGAACTTCGCGCCGAAATATGGATTGAAGCTCCGGATTGTCTTTCCCGTCGGCGGGCCGTGGCTCGAAGGCGAAGAGACGCTCACGTGGCGCGACGTCCACGGCGGCGGCATGATCCAACTCGCCGACCTGACCCTGCCGTCGCGAGGCATCACCGTCCGGCCGCCCAACCTGGTCTGCGCCTACGCCGCGTGCACGATCGAAAGCCCGCGGGCCCACAAGGTCAAGGTCGCCATCGGCAGCGACGACGGCAACAAGGTGTTCCTCAACGGCAAACTCGTCGGCGAAAACGAGGTCATGCGAGGCGCCGAGGCCGACCAGGACATCTACCCAGCCGAACTCAAGCAGGGCGAGAACGTCCTGCTGGTCAAGATATTCCAGCACGTCGGCGACTGGGTGTTCTGCGTACGATTCCTCGACGAGCAGGATCAGCCGTTGCGCGACCTGAACATCAAACTGCCGGGCTAGCCGCGGCTTCGCCGGTCGATTGACCCTCATTAACAGAAAGGCAAAACATGATCGCGAGAATTCTCGTTGGTCTGGCGTACGTGGGACTCTGTGCATTCCAAGCTCAGGCGGCCGACAACATCCCACTCGGCCAGCGACAGAAGATCTGCCTGAACGGAGTCTGGGACTTCGCCGCAGCGGGCACGTCGGCAACGGAGATTCCCACAGACGGCTGGGGCGAGCTTCGCGTGCCCAGTTCGTGGGTCGGCTACGGTCCGGTCAACTTCAGCGTGTCCTCAGCCGACGCGGCGGCGAACCATGCGTGGTTCCGCCGGACGTTCTTCGTGCCGAAAGACTGGTCCGACGGCCGGCGGATCAAGCTGCTGTTTCTCGACCTCGACTGGGCCCACAAAGTCTTCGTCAACGGCAAATTGGCTGACGAATACCCAGCCATGCGGCTGTGCTTCGACGTGGACATCACCTCGCACGTAAAGTTCGGCGAGGACAATGTCCTGACGGTCTGGACCGCCAAATCCGGCGATGACGACATGGAAGGCGGAATCGTCCGTAGCGTGTACCTGACCAGTGTGCCAGCCGTTCACGTCGAATACAGCCACGCCCTGCCCAGCGTCAAGGACATGACGTTGACGGTCAAGACCCGCGTGAAAAACGAAGACGCAGTGGCCCGAACGGTCACCGTCAAGCCGGCGGTCCGCGACAACGGCACGACCGTCATCGAGCTTCCGCAGGTCAGCGCCGAGATCGAGCCGGGCCAGAGCGTCGAGCTCGAAACCGCTGCGCCATGGAAAGACCCGGTGCTCTGGGGATTCGGCCCGTACGGCCGGCCTTATCTTTACCACCTGTCCACGCGCATCGACGGCGATGCGGTGGCCGACCAGACCTTCGACCGCTTCGGCTTCCGCGAGTTCCGCACCGAAGGCGCCAAGTTCCTCTTCAACGGCAAAGACTACTTCGTCAAGGGCGACCTCATCAGCCGGGCCTGGCCGGTCACCGAAGACCCGAGTTTCGTCGCGGCGTGGTACCAGACATTCCGCTCGGCCAATATCAACTTTCAGCGGCTCCACGGCCATCACGGCAAGTGCTTCGAGTCGCACTACTGGTACCAGGTCGGCGACGAACTGGGTCATCTCGTCGAGGCGCAGCTCAACCTGACCCGGCCGGCCCAGGACGACCCGGAGCATCTGAAGCTCTGGACCACGTACGTGAACTATCACTTCAACCATCCGAGTCTCGTGATGTGGTGCCCGGACAACGAAAGCGTGCGGCTGGAACAGATCATGGAGGACCCGGAAACGACGCTGCCGCCTTGGAACCGTCTGGCCGGCCACGTGCGGGGCCTGGACCCGACGCGAATCGTGGATTTCCACTACGGCTGGTCGCTGTTCGCCGGGGTCCACCTGGGCCTCTTCGACCGCGAAAACTTCATGACGTTCAACACGCACCCCTACGGCAACCTGCAGGCCGATCTGCAGAAACAGAAGAAGAGCGTCGAATTCGACGACAGCGTGCCCACACTGATCGGCGAAGTCTACAACTTCCCGTCGGCGATCGACATGCTGGGCGACCCGGCCGGCAGTTTTGTCGAGCAGCGCCGACGCGGTGAATACTGGGCCTCGAACATCGCGAAACTGGCCGAGGTCGGTGCAGCCGGGACCATCCTCTGTTCGCTGGAGGCATCCGGTTTCGTCGGCTACACCAAACCGGGCCAGTATTTCCTCGGCCCGTGGTCCGACCGCTGCCTGATCCGCGACGAAACCAAACCGGACAAGCCGCCGGTGGCTGAACGAATCTGCCGGGTGAAGGTCCGCTGGCCGAGTCTCTCCGGTGAAGGAACTAAGAGCGAGGTGACCACGCCGTACTCGGGCAGCGCCGCAGGTCGCGGCGGATACGGCGACGGAATCAACTGGTTCGATCCCACCGTCCCGATCTTCCGCCCCTGCGTGACCGATCGCATGGTGGCCCAGGCGTATGGCAAGATCGGCGGGGAAGAACCGAAGCTCGGGCCGCATCGGGCGGTGGAAGTGGTCGTCTGCTACGGCCGCGAAGGCCAGCCGGTCAAGGGCGCCTACGTTCACCTCGTTCCCGAGTACGGTCAGGCGACACCGGATGCGGTGGCCACCGACGCCGACGGGACCGCGTGGCTGCGGCTGTGGGATACCGGCAACTATACAGCCGTGGTCGAAGACAAGGGTGAACGGTTCGAAAAGCCGCTGACCATCGAAAAACGCCCGGAACTGACCGGCCAGGCCGGCTACGGTCATCTGGTGTGGGTGGACTTCGGCGGAATCGACGTCGCCAAGCGCCAAACGGAACTGGCCCAACCGGCGGAGTTCACCGACTTTACGCTCCGCAGCCGTGATGAACTCCTGACCGGCGGCGATATGGAGTACTGGCTGAGCGACAATCAAGCCTGCGGCTGGCAACAGAGCGGCCAACAGGAAAAGCAAAACGTCAAGTCCGGCAAGTATTCGGCCCGTCTGACCGGCAACCTGGACCAGATGGTTCGCCTGATCCAAATGACGCCGGGACACCTCTACAGGATCAGCGGATGGATCTACAAGAAGAGCGGCAACAACTACGGCTGTATCGGCATCCGCGATGGAAAATGGGATTGGCTGCTGAAGCTCGATGGCTCGACCGAACCGGACACGTGGCAGTACGTCCAGAACGACTACCGGGCGGTCGGAGGCGAACGCTATTTCTACTGCTTTAACTACTACATGGACGAGGCCGGCGAATGTCTCTTCGACGACATCTCCGTCCAGGTGGTGGATGAAAAGCAGGAGGCAACGCCGTTCCAACCCGGCCCCTTCGAGGTCGGCGACGACGGATTCGTCGGCCACTGGCTCATCTGCGGGCCATTTCCTAATCTGTTGGTTGAGGAGGGCGAAAGCTCCGCGTTCCTCGGCCACCGCCAGGACCTGCTCAAGGACCACGGCGGCGAAGCAACCGCCAGGCCCGCCTACGGACAGACGGTGACGGCGCAATTCCCCGAGGGCGGAGCATGGCTGGAAGGCCAGGAAGTTCTCACGTGGCGAGACGTTCACGGCGGCCAGATGTTCTCGTTTCAGAACCTGGCGCTGCCGTCGCGAGGCATCACCGCCCAGCCGCCCACGCTGGTCTGCGCCTACGCCGCGTGCATCATCGAAAGCCCCGTCGCCCGCAAGGTCAAGGTCGCCGTCGGCAGCGACGACGGCAACAAGGTGTTCCTCAACGGCAAACTCGTCGGCGAAAACGAAGTGATGCGGGCGGCCGAGGCCGATCAGGACATCTACCCAGCCGAACTCAAACAAGGTGAGAACATCCTGCTGGTCAAGATATTCCAGCACATCGGCGGCTGGGAGTTCTGCCTGCGATTCCTCGACGAACAGAACAAGCCTGTCCGCGACCTGAAAATCAAACTGCCGGAATAGACACAGCGCTACTTGGCCGGTTGACTGGCCGGCGCAGGCGGATCGAGATCCATCAGGTAGATCTTGTGAATTGCGCCCTGCTTGGCCGCGACAAACGCCAGACCCTTGCCGTCCGGACTGACCGCCGGCATCTGGTTGTCCGAGCGGTCCGACGTCAACGCGCCCAGGCTGCGATCCTTCGCCAGATCGTGCCAGTGCAGATCAGACGCCGGCTGAATGTCCGACCGCACGTACACCATGTACCGCCCGTCGGGCCCAAACGCCGGATCGTAGCAGCCGCGAACGCTGATCCCGCCCGATGATTCCACCGGCGGCATCTCCGCCACCAGCCGGCCCTCGCGATCGACCACCCGCAAATGCCGCGTACCCTTCTGATCCGTCGTGACCATCGCCGCCAGCTTGCCGCATGGCGAAAACGTCGGCGTGCCTTTGCCGAGTTTCTCCAACACCTGCGGGTCCGGCTTCTCAGCGAACGGATCGATCGAAACCACCTGCTGCTTCTCGCCCTTCCCCTCGGCAAACGCCAGCCGCTTGCCGCCGTCGATCCAACTCGGTGCCGATCGCACTGCCGCTCTGTCGGTCACCCGCTTCGGCGCCGGTTCATTGGGATCGACAATCCAGATATGCCGCGCGAACACCGGACCGGCCACGTACGCGATCCATCGCCCATCCGGCGAAACCGCCGGCCGCTCGACGGCGTCAATCTCGCCGACGCGGGCCTCCTTGCCCCTTTCCAGATCGAGCAACAACAAGTGCTGATCGCCCTCGTCCGTCTCACGGACGAACACCAGCCGCTGGCCGTCCGGAAAGAACGCCGGCGAAAACCCGCCCGCGGGCGTAAGGCATCGCACCGGACCGCCCTCCGCCGCAACCGCCGCCAGAACCCATGCCGATACCAACGCCGTTACGGAAAGATACTTCACCGGAGTCACTCCCTTTCGATTGCCTTGCCCGCAATCATTATACCCGCAATCGACTCGGAGTGAAAGAGCGGACCGACCTACGCCACCGTATCCCGCAGGTGGTTGAGCTGCTCAGCCACCTCGCGGGCGCGATCTTCATTCTCCACCGTAACCTCAAAAACCGCACGCGCCCCAGCCGGTATCTGACGCGGCCAGTCCTCCGGCGGACCCTGCCACCAGCCCGGATGCATCTGCGGACAGACCTCAGCGAAACAGGACCAGGCCTCCTGCAGGATCTCTCGCGACGGGTGAAGGTTCATCAACACCAGGTTCGGCACACGCTTGAACAACTCCCACTGGTGCCGCGCGTGGGCACAGCAGTGGATGCCCATCCGTCCGTAGCGGTTCGACAGCTCGACCAACTCCGGCAAGAAGAACTCCTTGAACATCGCGCAGCCGACCGCTCCGGCCTCGTCTTCCGAAAGCGTGATGCCCAAAGGCATGTAATAGCGAGGATAGTGGGCCAGAAACTCCCGCCCATAGCGGGCGAACCAGGCGTCGAGAAATCCGCAGAAAAGCGACGTCACCTTCGCCGCCAACTCCTTGACCGCCTCGGGATGCTCGACCATGGCGGGAAAGAACTCGTTCTTGTCCCAGATCAGGGCGGCGATGTCGATCGGACTCTGGATGTCCGGAACCCTCATCAGAACGTCTTGGCCGGCGCGGCGGCGCAACTCGTCGGCAACCTCAAACTGCCGTGCCAGCGGGCTCGACGAATACTTCGGAACCCGCAAACCGGAGACCTGCGAGGCGTCGTGGATCATCGGCAGGGCGAAGGGGGTGCTATCGGGGCTCTGGTGCACCCGGCAGCCGAACGCCTCAGCGAATATCTCGGTCCCCGTGTGCATGTCCAGATACGGAATCATGTCGTCGTCCAGCCACGCAAGCTGGCCGCACCGCCGCTCGTAGTAGCGCAATGCGCAGTCGATCTGCCCGTCGCGATTCTCCGGCGCCGGCCGCGGCCGGTCGGCCATCGGATCGCCCACGTCGATCAAAAACATGAACCGCGGCCCCCTGCCCTCGTAGAAATCCCGCCATCGCTGTTTGCGGCGCTCGATCCGGTCGCTGGTCATAGCATCTTATCTCCATCATCCGTATGGTGTTCGTCATCGACTATAGCGACTTTGACGTGGTTAATCCTTGACCATATCACCTGAAACTAGCATAATATCACCATGAGACGAATTCCCAGGAGTCAGTTCATCAAGCGGTCGGACTTCCCGTTCCACATCACCCGCGGACGGTTGAGCGTCGAACGCTATCCCGCCCACAGCCACGATTTTTCCGAGCTGGTCATCATCCTCGCCGGCGCCGCCCTCCACGCCACCGGCGGCCGCGAATACCCGATCGCCGCGGGCGACGTGTTCCTGCTCCAGGGAAGCCGGAGCCACGCCTTCCGCCGGGCCCGCGATCTGGACATCGTCAACATCATGTACGATCCGGCCATCCTCGAGCCGACCGCCCCGCTGCTCAAAAAGATCCCCGGCTACCACGCCCTCTTCATCCTCGAGCCGCGATACCGCCCGCGCCACGAGTTCCAAAGCCGCCTGCGCCTGGACCCTGACGATATCCCCCACGTGGCGAGCAGCATCTGCGATATCAAACAGGAATTCGACGAGGCACGAACCGGGTACGAAGCCGCCATCCTCTCGCAGTTCCTGGCCCTCACGACCTTCCTCGCCCGACGCTACGGCGGCATCGCCAGCCCCTCTGGCCAGGCCCTCCTCCGCGTCGGCGAGGTCATCGCCCACCTCGAACGCCACTACCGCCAGCCGCAGTCCCTGGCCGACCTCGCGAAACTCGCCCACATGTCGCCCAACCACCTCATCCGCGTCTTCAAGGACGCCACCGGCGCCGCGCCCATCGAATACCTGATCCGATACCGCGTCGCCCGCGCCGCCGAGCAACTCGGACGCAGCGACCTGAACATCACCCAGATCGCCCTCGACACCGGTTTCCCCGACGGCAACTACTTCGCCCGCCAGTTTCGGCGAATCATGGGCCTCAGCCCTCGCCAGCACCGGCAGCGCATGCGGTGACACAACGCAGCGGATATCTCGAACCGCTACTTCCACTGGCCCTCCCCTTCTCCAGAAGAGCGATCTGAGACGAGAAGAAAGACATGAGTTTCACTCCATAGCCGCAAATAGCTTTGATATCAACGCACATCATGGGCGATAATCCCCATCATGGAGCAGCCGATCCTGAAAGATATTCTGATCATCTTCGCCCTGGCGGTGGCGGTGCTGCTGGTTTGCCACCGGATCCGCGTGCCGCTGGTCGTGGGTCTGATCGTTACCGGCATGCTCGCCGGACCCTACGGTCTGAGACTCATCCGCGCCGTCAACGAGGTGCAGACGCTGGCGCAGATCGGCGTGGTCCTCCTGCTGTTCACCATCGGCCTGGAGTTCTCGTTCAAGCACCTCCTGTCCATCGGAAAGGCCGCCCTGCTGGGGGGTGGAATCCAGATCGGCGTGACCGTCTTGGCGGTGTTCCTGATCGCCAAGCTGTACGGCCTGCAGATCGGCCAGGCCATCTTCGCCGGCTTTCTTGTCTCGCACACCAGCACCGTGATCATGCTCAAGCTCCTTCAGCAACGGGGCGAAGTCGACAGCCCGCACGGCCGCATCGGATTGGGAATCTCGATCTTCCAGGACCTGATGACCATTCCCATGGTCCTGATCACCCCCCTTCTGGCGGGGGGCCAGGGCGGCGAAGGCAAATCGCCGCTGATGATCGTCGCAGCCGGCTTGGCCATCCTGGGCATCGCCTGGCTCGGAGGCAAATACGTGGTGCCCAAGGTGCTCTACCACGTGGCCCGAACCCGCAACCGCGAGCTTTTTCTCCTGACCGTCCTGCTCCTGTGCCTGGCCGTGGCCTTGCTGACCTACAGCCTCGGGCTGTCCCTGGCCCTCGGAGCCTTCCTGGCCGGACTCATCGTCTCCGAATCCGAGTACAGCCACCACGCACTCGCCAACGTCGTGCCGTTCCGCGACGTGTTCACCAGCTTCTTCTTCATCTCCATCGGCATGCTCTTGAACGTCGGCTTCCTCGTCGATCACATCGTCTTCGTCACCGTCGCGGCAGGCGGTCTGCTGGTCCTCAAGTTCGTGGTCGCCGGCGCCGCCGCGATGGCTCTCGGCGTCCCCCTCCGGACCGGCATCCTCGCCGGCCTGGCCCTCGCCCAGATCGGGGAGTTCTCGTTCGTCCTGGCCGAAGAGGGGCTGGAGTACGGCCTGTTCCCCGGCCAGAGCTATCAGCTCTTCCTGGCGGTGATCGTCATGACGATGGTCGCCAACCCCTTCATCTTCGTCCACGCCAACCGGATCGCGCACAGCCTGCTGCATCTGCCCTGGCCCAGAAGCCTGCGCCGCGAACGGATGGACCAGCAACTTCGGCAGGCGGGCGGCCATGAGGCCCACGCCGACCACCTTGTCATCGTCGGCTTCGGACTCAACGGCCGCAACCTCGCCCACGCCGCCAAGGCCGCCGGCATCCCGTACGCCATTATCGAATCCAATCCCACCACCGTCCGACAGGAAACCGCCCGCGGCGAACCCATCCTCTACGGCGACGCCACCCACGCCGCCATGCTCCTTCGCGTCGGCCTGGCTGAAGCCCGGATCATGGTCATCGCCATCAACGACCCCCAAGCCATCCGGCGGATCACCCGGATCGCCCGGTCGATGAACCCGCGCGTCTACATCATCGTCCGTACGCGATACGCCATCGAGGTTGAGCCGCTCTACCAACTCGGAGCCGATGAGGTGGTCGCCGAAGAATTCGAAACCTCCGTCGAAATCTTCACCCGCGTCCTCTCACGATACCTCGTGCCGCGAGACGAGATCGACCGCCTCACCGCCGACATCCGCGCCGACGGCTACCAGATGTTCCGCAAGCCGCGACTCGAAACCCGCGACCTGGCCGACGTGCGATTCGCCCTCCGCGACCTCGAAATCGTCTCCCTCCGGGTCTCCGACAGCTCCGAACTGGCCGGCGGCACCCTCGGCGAAATGGACCTCCGCAAACGCTTCGGCACCACCCTCCTGGCCATCAGCCGCCACCACCGCATCATCGCCAACCCCGGCGCCCAGGAACAAATCCTCCCCGAAGAC
>JAAYCJ010000039.1 GCA_012729815.1 Phycisphaerae bacterium
CCGACCACTACAACGGCAACTTCATTCCCAACTGGGCGATGTGGCTGGTCCTCGAACTCGAGGAATACCTCCACCGCTCCGGCGACCGCGCGATGATCGACGCCTTCGAGCCGAAGGTCACGGCCCTCGTCGACTACTTCGAGCCGTTCCGCAACGAGTTCGGCCTGCTCGAAAAGCTCAAACGGTGGGTGTTCATCGAATGGTCCAGAGCCAACGACTTCGTCCAGGACGTCAATTACCCGTCCAATATGCTCTACGCCGGGATGCTCGACGCCGTCGCCCGACTCTATGGCCGCAGCGACCTGGCCGAACGCGCCGCTGCGCTGCGCCAAACCATCCGCGAGAAATCCTTCGACGGCGAGTTCTTCACCGACAACGCGACCCGCTGCGACGGCAAGCTCGAAGCCACCGCCAACCGCACCGAGGTCTGCCAGTACTTTGCGTTTTTCTTCGACGTGGCGACGCCCGATTCGCACCCGGTGCTCTGGGACCGCCTGGTGCGCGATTTCGGCCCCGCCCGCCGGCAGGCCGAAACCTGGCCGGACATCCACGTCGCCAACGCCTTTATCGGCAACTACCTGCGGATCGAGCTCCTCTCGCGCTACGGATTGGCCGACCGCGTGCTCGATGAGTCGCTGGGCTACTTCCTGAAGATGGCCGACCTGACCGGCACGCTCTGGGAAATGGACAGCCCCACCGCAAGCTGCAACCACGGCTTCGCCTCGCACGTCGCCCACAGCCTCATTCGCGACGTCCTGGGCCTGCGCCGGATCGACCCGGAGCGAAAGACCGTCACCGTCCGCTTCAATGACCTTCCGCTCGACCGCTGCCGCGCCCGCGTGCCGCTTGGCCGCGACGCCGTCGAACTGGCCTGGTGGAAAGAGTCCGGCCAACTCCACTACCGCATCGAGCTGCCGGCCGACTTTCGCCTGGCCGTCGAGAACCACACCAACTTCTCCCTCCACCGCCAACCGTAACCGAAAGACCATCTCCCCCGAGATGCGCGTTTGTAGGGCGGGTGGTTCTCGCCGCAGGCGAGGTTCACCCGCCATCTTCCGGAGCGCGGATTTCATTGCGGAAGGCGCGACACACTCGCCCGGCAGTTGACGGCGATCCGCCACCAAGACACAATATAGTAGTGGATGATTTCTCGGGTCGCTGTCGAGAGAAGACCATGACGGTGAAAGAGAAGATGAAGGAGATCATCGAAGCCCAGCCGGAAGATGCCACCTATGAGGAGATCGTCCGTGAGCTGGCCTTCGCGGGAATGGTTGAGCGGGGTCTTAGGGACGCTCGGGAGGAGCGCCTCATCTCCAACGACGAAATGGGCAAGCGGATTCGGCTATGGCGCAAATTCTGAGTTCTGAATTCGTCCGCGCCTTCACGCCTCCCACAGATACCCCCAGAACCGCCCGATCATCTCTCCGCGTCTGACCCCTCGATGGTGTTCCACCCGTTCGACGTCCAGGACGTTGCCGAGCGGCGAGATGACGGCGCGGATCGACCAGAGGCTCTCGAGGCCGCCCGGCGTCAGGCCGTACCGCATGTCGTGAAACTCGACGATGTGGTGGCCGTCGCGATTCTCGTACGTCGCCCGCGCATGGTTGCCGGTAAACCAGATGAACTCGCGCACCTCCGGACGCTGCCCGGCTTTCGCGATCCACGCGTTGTTTTCCACCGCCGCGCTGGTCCAGCGCGACGGCTCGGCCACCGGACCGAACCGCACGTTCACCCGTCCCGCCGTCCAGGTCTCCGGCGTCCGGCGCACCACCCGCCAGACGAAAATCGAGCCCGGCTGCGGATACGCTGCGTACTCGCTCCGTTGTGTCTCGACGCCGCGCAACTCCTCGATCGTTCGCTTCGCCTGTCCGATCGCTACCTCGTGCAACGCCAACCCGGCCAGCAGATACCCCGTCGAAAGCAGAAACCCCGACCAGCCGATCGCCAGCGTCGCCCGCGCCGCCTGGCCCTTCCACTTGCGCACGATGTAGCACGCCGCCAGCGTCACGATCAGGATCGGCGTGTAGATCAGGTCCACGATCGGCACCGCGTCGAGGGCGAACCGCGCCGACGTGACCGGCGAAAAGAGCTGCGTCCCGTAGCTGGTGAACCAGTCCAGCAGCGGATGGCTCGCCACCGCCGCCAGCACGCAGCCGAACAGCCAGCCGAAACCCGGACCCGCCCGCCGTTCCTGAACCTCCGCCGGTTCCCACAGACTCCGCCGGAACCACCACCAGGCCGCCGCGATCGCCAGGGCGATCAGCGGCACGATCAGCAGCGAATGGCTCAGCCCGCGATGCCCCACGATCCGCGCCATCTCCGCCGACTCCGACCCGCTGAGCCCCACAATCGGCCCCAGCAGAAAATCCAGGTCCGGCGCCACCGCCGCGGCCGCCGCCACCAGCGTCGCGTCCCGCCCGATCCGCTGGCGGAACCCCAACTGGGCCGTCACCGCCCCCAACAATCCCTGCGTGATCGTGTCCATACCCGTATCTTAGCCGATGCGAACGCGAATGTCGCTAGGCGTCGGATGCGTCACGCTCCCCCTTCGCGGCATCGCGACTCCCGCCTCGCTGGAAGATGCCCGCTGCGTCCGTCAGCACCAGCACCGCGATCAGCCCAAGATACCCCCACCCAACTACCCTCGCGAACATATACCCTCCACGTACAAACACCGTCCGATCGTCCCGCAGCGGCACCGATCCGACGATGAACCCGTCGCCCTCCTCCTGCGTCCGATCGTCCACCACCTTGCCGCGCGGGTCGATGATCTGCGAAATCCCGGAACTGGCCGCGCACACCGCCGCCCGCCGCAGCTCGATGCACCGGAACGGAATCATCGCCGCCTGCTGATGACGCTGTTGGGCGGGCCAGTCCTTGGGATTCATGATCGGGATCAGCAGCAGCCTCGCCCCCATCGCCACCGGCCGACGGCACACGTCCGTGAAATCCGCGTCGTAGCAGATGCACGTGCCGATCCTGCCGAACTGCGTCTCGGCTACAACCTGCTCGGCCGCTGGGTTGCCGTCGCTGTACATCGGCACCGGCACCACCTTCGCCTGCCGCGAGAGGATCTGCCCGTCCGGCCCGAACAGCACGGCGGTGTTGTCGAACGGACAACTCGCCGCCGGACGCGACGTCGTGCCGATATCCGCGCCCACGCAGATGTAGACGTCGCGACGATCCGCTATTCGCGAAAGCCGCTTGAACGCCTCGTGCTCCTCCGAGTACACGTCCACCAGGGCGTGCTCCGGCAGAACGACGATCTTCGGATGCGTCGGCGTGCCCAAAGCCTGCCGGATCAGCCCGAAATGCCTCCCAAAATCCGCATCTTCCGTCTGCACCGCCGCCGCCATCACGTAGCCGGCCGGGCGGCCCAACTCGTACCCGCCCGCCGTGGCCGCCACCGTCACCGCCGCGACCACCGCCAGCACCGCCGTCCACCCCTGGCGCCGCTGGGTCGCCAGCACCGCGTACGCCAACGCCGCGTTCACCGCCGCCACCGCCAGCGTCACCAGGTACACGCCGCCCAACGACGCCATCTGCGCCGCCCACGGATTGCCCGCCTGGCTGTACCCGAACCCGGCGTACGCGAACCGCCACAGCGCCAACCCCTCGCTGCGAAGAATCTCCTGCCCCGTCAACGCCAGCGGTGCCGCCCACAGCATCGCCGCCAATCCGAACCGGTCCGTCAGCCGCTTGCCCACCAGAACCGCCACCGCCATCCATACCGACAAGATGCCGATCACCGCCCACCCCATCGGGCCCACCACGTCGCACACCCAGCCCAGCGTCAGACGGTAGTACATCAGGCCGAACGCCAAGCCGCACAACGCCGCTGTCCGGCCCGAAACCCTCGGCAGCATCAGCAAAAGCGGCACCAGCGCGAACCAACCCACGAAATGCCATTCCAGCGGCCAATAGCAGGTCGCCATCAACCCGCCCGAAACCAACGCCGCCGCCAACCCGATCAGCCAACGCCACCCGCTGCGACCGCCCGTCCTGGATCCGTCCGCCGGGGTCAAACCGCCATCCATGACTCTCTACCTCCACCAGCACGTGAACAAACATAAGCAAGACACATGCCGCGACTTCCGCGCATACCGTTAACGTTCATCCACAGTATACACGGCACAAACAGACAGGTTCCAAGCCGCCTCGAACCTTTCCGAGAAAAGCCCCGCCTACCGCTGGCCGACGTGGCCAAGCACGTCCTGGACCTTCTGGTCCATCGCCCGCTGGTCGGCGTCGAAGCTGTTCCACCCCGCCAGGTTCATCAGCGTATCCAACCCGATCCGCTTGGCCTTCAGCTCGTCCCGCCACGTCGCCAGGTCCGGAATCTTGCCCTCCTCGGCGCTGGTCCGGATCTGCTCCGGCGCCCACCGCACCAGCAGGTCGCCCTGTTTGTGCCGGGCCAGGAAGTCGATCAGGTCGTCCGGCGTGAAACGGTCCAGGTCCTGCTTCTCCAACTCGTCCACACACGCCCGCAGCCGGTCGTTGACCGACCAGAGCGTGTCCAGCCGGACCAACTCCGGATCGACCCCCTCGTACAGCGGAGGCCAGTAGTTCTCGCCCGTCCGGTTCGTCAGGTCCTCCGGCCGAGCGCCCATCGCCAGGAACTCCCGCGCCACCTTCGGCGGTATCGTCATCACGTCGATCCCCGCCAGATCGATCACCTGACGCCCCTGCCGCAAGCTCGCCCCGATCTGGTGCGACGGCACCTTCTGAGTCTGCCGCAGCAGGACCATGAACGTCTGGGAAGTCAGCGTCGCCCGCTCGCCCACGTAGCTGCCGTCGCCCAGCTTGTTGTCGGCCACCACGCTGTTGAGCCGCCCGAGGAACACGTTCACGTACGCCGGACGCCCGATCCGTGCGATCAGGTAGTTCTGACGCCCCGAAAAACCCAGCGTGTGGTTCACCGGAATCCCCTCCGCCGCCACCTTTCGCGTCGCCAGCAAACCCGCCGCGGAGAACGGAATCTTCACGTAGAACCGCTCCGGACAGATCGCATGGTACCGCCGGGCGTACTCCACCGACCCGTCCACGTCGTGCGTCAGGTCCGTGTGCTCCTCGACCGAGACGAACGCGTCAAACCTCTCCACCAGCCGCAGGCCGTGACGCGCGTTGAGGATAAACGCCAACTCCAGCTTCCGCTCCTGATCCGTCAGGTCCGGAAACTCATCCAGCAGTTTCGCCGCACGCTCGATCAGCTCGTCGTAGACGCCGCTCTGGACCTCCTTGTTCAGCAGCGTATTGTTCGTGGTCAGCGCGCTGAACTCCCGCGTCCAGAGCTCCTCCGCTTCGGCGATGTTCCCGGTATCCAGCCACAGCTCCGTCCCCAACTCCCGCAACCGCCGCCACAGCGGATGACTCCCAAACGTCCCGTTGAGCTGACCGAAGCTCGGCGAAAACCCCTCCCGCACAAACCCCGCCACCCGTTCCGCCAATTCCGTCCCAAACCCCGTCCTCGACATGGCCATACCTCCCCGAACGCCTCTTGTTCACTGAATTCTACTTGCCCCGCACAAGCAAAACCAACCCGCCTGAGCAAGATCAATGCATACGATAGCTCTCTCGATCCGTCAGAAACCTGAACGAGTCTCGTTTCAAAAGCTCTCGCCGTCGTACCGGTCGATCCGGATCATCTCCGCTTCGGGTTTGCGCCGGTCCTGCTGCACCGGGGCGATCAGGCCGGCCTGCTTGGGATAGCCCAGCGGCGTCAGCGCCACCACCTTCACCTCCTCCGGCACGCCCAGTATCTGCTTGACCTGCGCCTCGTCGAACGCACCGATCCAACACGTGCCCAATCCCTCCGCCGCCGCGGCCAGCGTCAGGTGGTCCAGCGCGATCGCCACGTCCACGTCCACGCTGCTGCCGTAACCACCCATCTTCTTGTACGCCTCATCCGCCCGGCCGCACCCGGCCACGATCACCGGGGCCTCCGCCATCCACATCTGCTCACGGCACGCCCGCGCCACCTGCTGTCGCAAGCCTTCGTCCATCACGAAAATGAACCGCCACGGCTGATGGTTGCACGCCGACGGGGCGTACCGCAGGGCCTTGCGCATCCGCTCCAGTACGTCCTTCTCGATCGCTTTGCAGCAGTACTGCCGGACGCTTCGACGGTATCGGATCGCTTCCATCACGTGCATGCAACACCTCCTTGGTTTGCCCGAACCCCACTTGCCAGCCCATTGTAACCGCCAACCCGCCCGCCGAAAAGCATTTGACGGTGCGATCACGAGGCCCGCAGGAAGAGCTGGTGCACAAACGCCCCCGCCAACCACAGCCCAAAGCTCACTCCCAGCACCGCTGAAAGCGGCAAGCCGCGCCGAAACGCCACATACGCCCCGGCAAAAAACAGCAGACTCGGCCAGACGCCCCAGAACGCCCCCTTCGCGTAGCCGGACATCACCCCGTAGTCCCCCGGTTTGTCCGTCCACAGCCACACCAGCACGATCGCCCCGGTCAGCGGCATCGTGGCAATCAGCCCCGACAGGCTTGGCACCCGCCGCCCGATCTGCGTCGCCGCCACGATTACCACCACGCTGATCGCCAGCTTTAAGGCAAACTGCATCGGCCACCTCCCAGTTCCGCGAACCCGAAGTCTCAGATTTCAGATCGCCACCTTCACCCCCGCGCCGCTTCGCCCATTGTATCGCACCGACCCGTCCATCAACACCCACGGTACCGCGTCTCTGTGCCTGTTTTGTGCAACCGGCACGGGCCGTTCGGCATGCCGCCGGCCCGCCAAGCGGGCATCGCGAACAAAGCTATCATAACGGCTTATACGCATGATAGTTACAATTACCAACAAAAGCCGGCATCGCCCACCTCTTGACTCGCCCGCCAGAATCGCTATACTGAAACCAGACACACAATCGACACAGGAAATCGCCCATGCCCACAGCTACGCGACACGCCTCGCGAACGAGGCTTCGAAAACACCTGGAGCAGCAGCTCATGGTCTTGCGGCCGGGTGAGCCGCTGCCGCCGGTTCGCCAGTTGATCGAGAGTTGCGGGACGAGTCGAGCCCGGCTTGAGGGGTTGCTGGCGGAGTTGTCGGCGGAGGGGCTGATCGAACGGCGGCCGCGTCAGGGCATCTTCAAAGCCGCCGGCGCCGCTGGCGGCAGCCTCGTCTCGATGGTCGATCTGGTCGCCTGCGGGCGGACCGGCGACGTGCGGACCGAGGGCACCTTCTCGGCTGAGCTGCTGGAGGCCGTCACCACCCAGGCCAGCCGGCGCGGCATGGGGGTCCGCCTCCACCAGTTCTGGGTCGGCGACCGCCTCGCCGACTACGAAGCCCTCGCCGTCCGCAGCGACGTGCGGGCGTGTCTGCTTCTGGGCCTGCACATTCCTGAACTGGCCACCCTCCTGAACGACCAGCACATCGCGTGGGTCTCGATCTTCCCTCAGACGCAGTTCGCCCTCAGCCGCACCGTTCTGGACTCCCCGAGAATCCCCGAGATCCACCTGCGACACCTGTGGGGACTCGGCCATCGCCGGATCGCCTACCTCGACCGCCTCAACGAGCAGGCTCCCTCGCGGGCCCACCGCATCCGGCGCGAAGCCTTCTACCGTCTGATGGCTGAGCGCGGCCTGCGGGTCGCCCCGCACTGGGTCGCCAACGGCTGGTTCGACGAAGCGGCGTGCCTGGCCGCTTTGGAAGGCATCTTCTCGGAGCCGCCGCATCCGACCGCCATCGTCGCCTACGATCCGCACCTCTCGACCATCTACCGATTCCTGGAACGCCGCGGCCTGAAGATCGCCGAAGACGTATCGGTGATCGGCACCGACGACCTGGCCATCACCGCCACGCTCCACCCGCCGGCCACCACCGTCCGCAACTCGCGCCGCATCGCCGCCGAGATCGCCATGGACATGCTCGATCGGATTCTCGCCGGCCAGGAGGTCAACGAGAACCGCGAGGTCCCGGTCGAACTGGTCGTCCGCCAATCGACCGGAAGGGTGAGGAATTGCTGATTGTTGATTGATGATTGATGATTTGAGGAAGAGTGCGAATATGAAACGTCGGATTGCCTTTTCCACAAATTTGAAATCCGAAATTCGACATTCGAAATCATTCACGTTGATCGAGCTCCTGGTGGTGGTGGCGATCATTGCGGTTCTGGTGGCCATTCTGCTACCCGCCCTCACGGCCGCCAGGGAGCTGTCGAAGTCCGCTTTCTGTCAGAATAACCTGCGTCAACTCGGCTGGGCGTGCCAGTTCTATCTGGAGGACAACGCCGACCGTTTCCCCTACGCGATGGATTCCAGCCAGTCCGGCTGGGGATGGTCGGGCTACTGGATGCGACAGCTCTCCGATTACATCGCCGTCGAGCAGGTCCAGTCCAGCGGCGTGGTCATCGACGGGTCCACCGTCCTGATGTGCCCCTCGACCCAAAATCCCGCTTACCCGCAGGGCGACTACAAACCCGGGCGTCTCGAATACGACCGCAGCCGGTTCGGTGCGGTCGGCTATCTGCACCAGCTTCAGAACAACCCATCCTACGGCCTGCGCTACGGCGAGATGACCTACCCGCCCAGCAACGCCGTCTGGATCCTCGACGGCCGCAACGACGGCGCTTTCTTCAACGCGATCGTCGATGTGCGCAGCTACACCTACATACAGAACCAGATCAGCGACCGCCATCGCGGGTTCACCAACATCGTGTGGCTCGACTGGCACGTCTCGCCCAAACCGATGGAACAGGTCGACCGGCCGGACTTCCGCGTCAAAGACTGATCGCCGCACAGCGGAAGGTAACTTATCTCCACAGGAGACCCTCGAATGCGTTTGACCTTGATCCTGACCCTGATCGCCATGTTGACCGCCGCGTGCAGCGGCTTGGCCCAGGACACCCAACCGGCGAGCCAGCCGGCTGTCCTCTTCGATCAGTTCGGTCAGTCCGCCGTTGTCGACTTCCCCGAGAAGGTCCGCTCGGAGCAGGAACTCCGCGACGACGTCCAACGCGACGAAGCCTACTACAACAGCCTCACACCGCCAGCACGCGACCGCTGGGGCGGACTGCCCGGCAGCCGCGAGCAATTGGGCCTGACGGCCACCGGCTTTTTCCACGTCGAAACCGCCGCTGGGCGACAGGTCCTCGTCGATCCGGACGGCAACCTCTACTTCATGCTGGCCACCGGCGGGGTCTTTCCGTATCACGACTTCCTCGACACGGCTGGCCGCGAGCAGCAGTTCGAGCGGCTGCCGCCCAGATCCGGTAAGTTCCGTCAGGCGTGGCGCGGCAGCGTGGTCTCGTTCGCCATCGCCAACGCCATCCGCAAGTACGGCCGGTACAACTCGGAGCAGTGGAAGGATCGCATGATCGAGCGCCTCCGGAAGTGGGGCTTTAACGCCCAGTCCTCTTACGGCCGGCCGCCCGGCAACAGCGAACGGCTCTGCTATCCCGCGTGCGTGGTCATCCAGGAGATCCGCGGCCTCGACGGCGAAAATCAGATCGCCCACTTCCCCGATCCCTTCGATCCGGCCGTCCACGACAAACTCGACGCCGACCTCAAGGAATACCTGCCGACGTACGTCGACCGCGCCGACATCCTCGGCTACTTCATTCAGAACGAACCCGACTTCGCCTTCATTCCCACCACCGTACCCGGCCTGACCGGCGACCGCCCCGCCAAGCGCGAACTGGTCGGCATGCTCCGCGAGAAGTACCAGACCATCGACCACTTCAACGCGGCGTGGAAGATGGAAGCCAAGAGCTTCGACGACCTGCTCGAACCGATCTGCCCCGTCACCACCGAAGCCGGCCGCGACGTGGTCGCCTTCCAGGAGCATTTTCTGGACGCCTACTATCGCATGGTCACCCAGGCCGTCCGCCAGTACGACCCGAACCACCTGATCCTCGGCAGCCGGCGCCGCACCCGCGACGCCCGCACCGACCTGGTCAACCGCGTGGCCGGCCGATACGTCGACGTTTTGAGCTTCAACTACTACACCTTCCATTTCGAAAAAGACTTCCTGATCCGCGCCCACGAGCAGTCCGGCGGCCGGCCCATCATCCTGAGCGAGTGGAACTACGACACCGACGAGCAGGGCCTCAGGAACACGCTCCGACAGGTCAAGACGCAGGAGGAGCGCGGCCTGGCCTACCGCAACTACGTCGAGCAGGCGGCTTCGCTGCCGTTTGTCGTCGGCGTCCAGTGGTGGTGCACCCTCGACCATCAGGGCAGCCAGTGGAACACCGGCCTGGTCAACATCGCCGACCGGCCGTACAAGGACTTCCTCAAGCACGCGATGGAAACCAACTACAGCATCTACGACGTGCTGCTCAGCCGGCGCGAGCCGTTCGAGTTCGACCACCCGCTGTTTAAGCGCAACGCCCGGCCGACCAAGGTCGCTGAGGTCCCGCACTGCCTGCCCGGCCATAAGGTCGATGGCGTCCAGGCACCGTGGCCCGACCGCCCGTCGTATCGCATTACCGCCGCCAACATGGTCATGGGCACCGACGCCGGCGATCACCAGGCGGATTTCTGGCTCTGCTGGGACAAGACGCACCTCTACCTCTACATCGACGTCCAGGACCCCACGCCCCGAAACAATCCATCCTACGGCCGCGGCATCTGGGCCGGCGACGCCGTCGAAGTCTTCCTCAGCGGACAGGACGTCGGCCAACCCGGCGGCCTGCAATTCGGCGACCGGCAGGTCCTCATCAGCGCCAAGGCCCAGGAAACTCCCGACTACTACTGGTACAACTCGCCCAAACAGTTCCCCATCCAAGCCGTCGTCCGCGCCAACCCCGACGGCCAGGGCTGGACCCTCGAAGCCGGTATTCCCTTCGAAGCCTTCAACTTCACGCCGCAAGCCGGTAAGGAATTCATGTTCGACGTCGGTTTCGACGACACCGACGCGAATCTCACCAGCCGACTCCGCCAGTTCATGTGGAACGGCACCGAAAAGAACTCCACGCAGCGCAACCACTGGGGCCGGGCGCGACTGTCGCCGTAACCGTCACGTCGCCTGCTCTCCAAATCCCTCCATCCTTCTGTCGTTCCCGCGCAGGCGGAATCCAGACTTCTCTACCGGAAATCCCTGCGGAAGTCTCTGCCTCGTCTCCGCCGCCCGCCCCGAAAATCGCCTTTTTGCCCAACGCAGATTCTCGTGGTATCTTTATTCTGCCGAAGCGCCCCGGCGCGCCCGGCCGCGCGTCGCCAGCCGGCGACCCTTGACAACTGAACATGCGGCAACCCACCGGACCGATTTCCCGTATTCCTCTTCTTGCGCCTGCGGGGCAAGAAGCACGGCGCGCAGATGTCACATTTTGTACAAAACTTCTGCAACCCGCCCAAGGCGACCCACTTAAGGTCCCCTCACGAATAAACAGGCCCGGTACGAATCGCACGTTTTGTACAAAACGTACACCCCCGCCGCTTCGCCTCTTGTCTTCATTCCGACTTCTGGCTTCTGAATCCTGAATTCTGCGTTTGTTCACTCATGGCACACTATCTCAATATCGTCAAACGCCAGCCACGCCCGCGTCGCCGGCTGATCGGCGGGGAAGTGCGTGATCGCCCCGTTCGGCGGCTGGTTGAACACCAAGCCGCGAAACCGCACCGGCGGGTCGAGCCGGCGGTTGCCCGCCGCGCCCCAGACGCTGTGCACGTAACCGTCGCCCAGGCGGCTTGGGATCGTCAGGCGAAACTGCCGCCAGCCCCGCCAATAGATCTCGCCCCCGCCCTCGATCAGGAACACCTCGCCCTCGGCGTCCTCCAACTTGGCCAGCAGCGTGGTCGGATACTGCCGCTCGCATTCGGGCATGAACACCTTCATTCGCAGCTCGACCGGCTCGCCCGGCAGCGTTGCCGGCTCGGCCAGTTCGAACGTGCAGGCCATCCATCCCCAGCCGTCCGCCGGCCGCGTCCAGCCGAAGTCGAACCGGCCCGCCGACTTTCCCGCGTACACCGGGTCGCTGACGACCGAAAACCCATTCTCGGCCACCAGCGCCGAGAGGTCCCGCTCGCTCCGCACGTTGCCGTCCGCATCGAGCTGGGCGGTGTGGACGTCCACCTGACCCGGGTACGCCCATCGCCCGCCGTTCTCGAAGTCATCGACCATCACGTGGCGAAGCCGCAGCTCGTTGACCACCCAGATCGGCCCGAAGCGCTTGGCGATCCGCCGGCCGTTCGCGCTCAACACGCCGTCGATCCACACGTCGCCCGAGTCGCTGTCGTGGGGAATCTCGGCCAGCACCGGCGCCGAGCGGACCACCGCCCCCGGCTC
>JAAYCJ010000040.1 GCA_012729815.1 Phycisphaerae bacterium
CCCCGAGCGTCCGGTAGATTCGCCGCAGTTCCTCGTGCGTGGCCAAAAGCCCCTCGATCGGGAAGAAGTCATATTCGACGCCCAGGAGCATCAGCGGCTTCGGCGCGAAGGCGACAAAGAAGTCAGCGTAGTTGAACCCAGCCGGGATATGGCCGAAGTAGTTCTGCTCAGCGTCGTGAGCGTGGTAGTGCTTCATGTAGATCGATCGTTCGGTCACGTAGCACGCCGGAGCCGCCGCGGCGACCCGATCGTCCAGCAGCGAAAGCTGACACGCCTGCGTCCCGCCGCCCGAGACGCCGCTGCAGCCGATCCGGCCCGCGTCGAGTTCCGGCCGCGTCTGGATGTAGTCCAGCGCCCGCATCAGATCCCACACAAAGTACCGGGCGATGTTCTGCCCGAGCAACTCGCACGCCAAGCCGATGTGTGTGTGCTCCTCCGTGCCCCAACGGACGATCTGGGCCCCGGTCGCTCGATCGATCAGGTTGAACCGCTCGCCCTGCCCGACCGGGTCCATCGCCATCGCGGCGATCCCGTTCTTGGCCAGTAGCGCCGCTTGGGTCTGATACGGTCCGTAGGCCTTGGCCGTCAGGGCGTGCCCGCTTGGCATCAGCACCACCGGAACCTTGCCCGAAACGCCCTTGGGAATGTACAAATTGCACGTCACGTACATCTTCGGCAGCGACTCGAAGATGATCTTCTCGACGCGGTACCGCTCGCGCTCGATCCGCCCGGTCGCCTGCGCCCGCAGTTCGCCACGCTCCGCGGGTAGCCCGCCGATGGCCTCCAGGAAGTACTCACGCTGCTTCAAACCGTGCGCACGGATGGCCTCGGCGCTGCCCAAACCGCGTTTAATCTCGCGCGAACGCGAAAGCTGCTCCTCAGCCAGCCGCTGCTGCTGAAAAAACACCTGCTGACCGACGTTGACGTGATAACCGTTCAAACCGTGCGAAATCGTCTGCATCTTTGATGTCCTGACGCTGTCCTGGATACCAAGCCGTGTGGGAAACGATAATAGTCGTTGGCGGGTGGACAATCAATGGCGGGCGCTTTGGGCTTGCCCCGGTCCGGACCGGGAACCGCGACGAGGGAAAGACTCGTCGCAAAAACGCTCTTCCGTGTGCAACTGTTGCACAGAATCGGCGGCGGCTCGGGCCTGCCGGGCGTCGCGTTTTCCCTCTGGACAGGATGCGGCATAAATGGTAGACTCTTGTCGGTTGGTTAGTCGAGCGAGCTGGTGGGTCAACACGTTTCGTGGGGCTGAACGGTCTCGATCGGTTACCGCCTTCTGGGCCTGAAGGTGGCCCCGTTCAGAGGGTCCTGGAAAGCTAGTAGTGGGGCCGAAGACGCATTGCATGTCGGAGCATGTGTATCATGAGTAAGAGGCTGTACGTCGGCAACCTGAGCTACAGCGTCGATAGCTCAGCGTTGGAACAGATGTTCGGGGAGCATGGGCAGGTGGAGAGCGCTCAGGTGATCACCGACCGCGCCACCGGACGCAGCAAGGGCTTCGGATTCGTCGAGATGTCCTCCGACGACCAGGCCCAGTCGGCCATCGAGGCGCTCAACGGTCAGGAAGTCGACGGCCGGGCGCTGACCGTCAACGAGGCCCGTCCTCGCGAAGATCGTCCTCGGACCGGCGGCTATGGCGGCGGCGGTGGTGGACGAGGCGGCCGGGGCGGTTACGGCGGCGGCTACGGTCGCGGCGGAAACCGATAGACCAACGCGCCGATATCGGCTCGCGTCGTTGCGGTGGATGACCCTTCCGAACATGGGACGGACGGGCTAAAGCGGTTTTTTGCGCAGGTCCTTGATCTGTCCGCGACGCTTCTTCCCGTCCAGACGCTTTTCGTGGGCGCGGCGTGGAGTCTTTGTCTTCTTACGCCGCAGCCGCGGCCGAATCGCGTCGTTCAGCAGTTCGATCAGCCGCTGCACCGCCAATTCGCGATTGGCGTGCTGCGACCGCTCCTGCTGACAGACCACCCGCAGCAGACCGTCCTTGCTGATCCGCGAGGCGAGACGATCCGCCACCCGGCGTTTCTGGTCACCGCTGAGATTCGGGCTGTTCCGCACGTCGAGCAGCAGCGTCACGCGGGTGCTGACCTTGTTGACGTTCTGCCCGCCCGGTCCGCTGCTCCGCGAAGCGGAGAAGACGAGTTCGTCCTCATCGATCTGTACCCCGTGCCCGATTTCGATCACGCGATTCAGCTTCCTTGGCCGAGTGCCTCAAGGTACTGAAGGATCAACCGGACGCCGAAACCGGTCGCGCC
>JAAYCJ010000041.1 GCA_012729815.1 Phycisphaerae bacterium
CACTGGCAGACGCCCAGGTCGCTGGTTTCGATCTCCATGCCGGCAAGGTCAAACGTCTCGAACGCCCAGCGGACGCTTTCGGCTACGAAGGCGAGCACCTCGGGCTTGGAGGGGCAGGCGTGCAGGACGGTTTTGGGCCCGAAGAGACCCAGCGGTTTGGTTCTCGGTTCGCCCTTTTCGTCGACGGCGATGCAGTCGGGATGCTCGCGGAGGAAGGTATCGAGGCAGTATTTGTGGTCGCCCTCGTAGTAGACTCCGCCGTAGGCGTACAGGCCGACCATGGGAAACACATCAACGCCTTTGGACCGGCCGTGGTCGATCAGCCGGCGGGCGTAGTCCTCGCCGCCGTGGGCGTCACGGAACAGGCCGACCACGCACGCCGCGTCAAAGCCGTTGTCGGCCAGGAAGTCGATCATGCGGACGTGGTCGGCCAGGAAGGCGGCTGGTCGCTTGGTATAGGGGTTGGAGGCCCCGGTGTTCTGCTCGCCCCAGGCCCGCGGAATCCAGTTGATCGAGTGGTCCCACATCCAGGCCAGGCGAAGGTCGAAGGGATCGCTTTCCGGAAGTGCGTGCGAGGCGTTCTTGTCCGCCACGGGTCTGTCTCCGTATCGGTCAGCCGTGTCCGACGGCTCCCGCGAGAGCCGTATCGCGCCTGATGGTAGCAGGGGATATCGAATATGCAATGCCGAAAAACGGATGATCGGGTCAGGGCTCGGGCGGGGTGTCGGGCCGGCGCTGGAGGATGCTGTACTGGTTCCGGTACCGGCCCGGGCTCATGCCGTATTCCCTGCGGAAGAGGTTGCAGAAGTAGCTGAGGTTGTCGAAGCCGACCTGATAGCAGATGTCCAGGAGCTTGCGGTTGGTCCCGCTGAGCAGGCGGCAGGCCTGCTGGAGACGCTGCTTGGCAATGTAGGTGGACGGGGTCATTCCGAGGAACTTCCTGAAGGTTCGCGAGACGTGCTCGGGCGAGACGCCGGACATGGCCACGATGTCCGGCACCGAGACCGTCTTGTCAGGATTCAGTTCGACCTGCCGGATCGTCTGGATCAGCCAGGCCGGCATGGTGTTGGCCTGCGGACGGTCGGTGAACGGAAAGACGAAATGGTCGAGGATGATTTCGAAGAAGATCCTCGGCAGGCTCACCAGCCGCTGGGTCGGATCGGTGGCGAGTAGGGCGTCGTTGAAACCTCTGGCGACGCGGTCGAGTTCCTCGCCGCGCAGCGAGACCGTCGGCGGCATTTTCGGGTTCAGGAGGCGAGTGCGGATGCCCGTCTGGCCGCAAATCTTCTCGATCTGCTCCAGCTTGTCGTCGCTGAACATGAGGTTGTAGTACGCGATGCCTTGGCCGGCGATATCGTGAACGTCCTTTGGGCGGATCAGCAACAGGTCGCCGGCCTTCGAGCCCACGCGGCGATCGTTGAGGGTCTGGACGACCTGGCCGTGGGTCACCAGCATCAGTTCGCTATAGAAGGTGTGGGTGTGCCAGGGGTAGCGCCAGGGCCGTTCGGACTGGACGAAGGTCAGTCCGTAGCCGGCCAGCTCGCGGTACTGCTCGGTCTTCACTGGGGTATCCGCCATCGTCGGCTCCAGCCGGAGATCAAATAAGTGCAAACGAAATCATATGGACGCAAGATTTGAGCCTGTATTTGTGGTATAAGATATGGAAGATGTCATATGAATGCAAGTTTCAATGCTCGCTTGGGATATCTATATAAATGATGCTTGCGGAAATCAAGTGGCGAGGGAGCAGAAGAAGCAGGAGAGACTGCGCATGAAGACACGAACGCCAGCCGGGTTAGCCTTTACGCTGATCGAGCTTTTGGTGGTGGTGGCGATCATCGCCGTGCTGGTTTCGCTGTTGCTGCCGGCGTTGGCCACAGCCCGCGAGCAGGGGCGGGCGATCCAGTGTGCCAGCAACCTGAAGCAGGTCGGGTTGGCGGTGAACCTCTACGCGGACAGTCACAACGATATTCTGGTTCCCAGTTGCCTGACGTTCGATCAGGTCAGCGGCCCTTTCTATGAAGCCCATACTCTGCTGGCGAATCTGGGATATCTGGCTCCAGTTGGGGCGTGGACGTGTCCGTCGTTGCCGGAACAGATGGATGGGTGGTGGGTGAAGCAGGCCAGAGGAGGCGGGTATGGCGTCAATCACCTTCACGTGCACTTTACGAATATAGACTGGATGAGTGTCAACCTTCGGCCGGTGACGCGGAGTTCACTTTTTCGGGCGAGTTCGGTGCTTTCGTTTGTCGAGGTCACGGACCTGAGGTCCTATCACAGTTCGTTTGGATGGGGCTACCCGTATTACGCGCTGTGTCCCGTTACGCCGGGCGCGACACACTACTGGGGTCCTGGGGCGACGGGTGAGATGATCTCGCAACGGCACAACCAGACCAACGTCCTGTTCGCGGATGGGCACGTGGCGGGCGTGGAGTATTGGGATCTGGTCGATAACGCGAATGATATCTGGGGTCATTTCGACCGTTAGCCGGATGCTTCGCCTGTTTGATGGCCGCTGTGAATCGAACGCTGACCTTTGCGTGAGGAGTGAGTATGAAATCAGGCTGGAGAATTGCACTCGCCCTCTTTGGGCTCGTTGTCCTGGCCGGCGAAGCGTTGCCGGAGATTCCACCGTATCTGCCGGAACGCCGGCCGGTTCCCGTTCGTGAGAAGGATTACTGGATTCAGCCGGACCAGGTCCGGCTGACCACGGTGGACGGCGGACCGCTCGTTCCGAGCGAGTTCGTCGAGATTCGTTCGCTCAACGATCGGCAGTGGAGGTTTTCCGGCGTGGTCAACGCGGATACGCCGGACGACGAAGGGCTGGATGTTGCGAGCTATCAGCCGGGCTTTGACGACAGCGGGTGGGACCACATCGCGGTACCGCTGAACTGGTACGTTCAGTATCCCCAGGCGTACCAATCGCCGAACGAGTTTGCGGGCCGCTATTTCAAAGGGTGCTATCGGCGGACGCTGGTGCTGACGGCGGGCGATCTGGCTGGGCGGCGGGCGATCCTCCATTTCGGCGTGATCGGCTACGAGGCGAGGCTTTTCGTCAACGGCGAGGAGGCGGGGGGCCATCACGGCGATTTCGTGCCGTGGGACGTGGACATCACGCCGTGGGTTCGGCCGGGCGAGAACACGCTGGCGATCCGCGTGGTCAGCGACTTCGGCGTCAGTCCCGCCGTCCGGACCTACGGTTCGCAGTGGGCCAGGAACGACATTAAAGCGGGACTCTGGCAGGAGGCGGAACTGCGGCTGGAGCCGGAGGTGCGGGTGGGCAGGGTGTTGATCAGCCCGGACTTGAGCGAGGGAGGGATTGGGGTTGAGGCACAGATTTTCAATCACACCGCGGAGGGACTCGACTGTCGGCCGGCGGCGGTTGTCTCGAGTGCGCTGCGCGACTCCAGAGAGCCGGTCTGCTCGTCCGTCGAATTTCCCGCAATGACGGCTGTTCCGGGGGAGAGTCTCCTGCGCGGCTTCGTCAAGCTGAACGATCCCGTCCGATGGACCCCGGACGATCCGCATTTGTATTACCTGAGCATCTATCTTCGCGGGGCCGACGGCAAGGTGCTCTGCGCGAGATCGGAGCGGTTTGGGTTCCGGGAGTTCAAGGCGAAGGGGAAGAATTTTCATTTGAACGGGGAGCGGATTTATCTTTTCGGGGAGAACTTGCCGGTGATGGCATTCGGAGGGCGGGGACAAACGCGCGAGGAAGAAGAGAGCCGGATGGCCAAGGATATCTGCGGGTACAAATCGCTTGGTTACAATATCCTGCGGACCGCGCACATGCCGGCGCTTCCGATGTTTTATGATCTGGCGGACGAACTGGGGATGCTGGTGTATGACGAGTGGGGGTGGGCGTTTACTACCGTGATCGAGGAAAAAGAATTTGCCCGGCGGAACGATCAGGAACTGACGGAATGGGTGTATCGGGACCACAATCATCCTTCGGTGGTGATGTGGAGCGGCGGGAACGAGGTGACGCATTCGACGAGTCCGGCGGTGAAACGGCAACTCGACCGGCAGGTGGATTTGATTCACGGTCTGGACCGGCAGAAGCGGCCGGCGGGGAGTTTTTCCGCATCGGCTTCGCAAGGTGCTTTCGGGACGGCGAAGCTCAATACGGATTTTGTCGATCTGCATGATTATCTGGGCATGGCGGGTCATCCGTGGACCAGGTGGAATTCATCGTTTGATAACCATTATCGCCGGCTGGCGCGGACGTACGCTAAGAATGAACAAGAACTCGCCATGCCTTATATTATATGGGAATGTGTGGGTTTTTCATGGGGCTGGCATCGAAATGAGGCGTTTAAGCTTAACGACATTTATGACTATGCCTGGTATGTGAAGAAAGAGGATATCAGCAATTGGGGTGAACATTACGGGATCGGGCTGGCGGGGACATTGGGACTGGATACGGCGTTGAAGAAAGGGGTGTGCGCCGGAGAGGCTCCATATGGCCGGCGGATTTTGGGTTTGATTCGCCAGAATTTGGATATTCAGGGCTTCGCTCCGTGGTTCAGCAATCCGGGTCTGGCGGAGGCGACGATCTGGAATCAGCCGGTGTACTGCGGGTTGCGGAATGAGGCTTATCTTCCTCCGCGGCATCTTTTCTGGGGCCGGGCGTACACGCGAACTCTCTTTGTCGTCAACAGCACCAACAGCGATCTTGAGGGTTTGCGAGGGGAGCTTTCGCTGGCCCGTGAGGACGGGACGGTGGAAACGCTCACGGAAATCCCGGTCCCCGACGTGAAGGCGTGGTCTCAACATCTGGGGAAGGTCGATTTCAGACTGCCCGAACTGCCGGCGGCGGAGCACGGCCAGCTTCGGGTGACATTGTGGGCGGGGGACCGGCAGATCAGCAGGAACTTCCACGAGATTTTTGCACAGAGCGCGGAGGTCATGGCCCGGCCGATTGCCGCTCCCCGTACGACGGCAGTTCTGGATTGCGGACCGAACAACGACGTCGAGGCCACAGCGGCCGTTCTGAGATCGATGGGGGTGACGCCGCGGATCGTCGATGGCCTCGAGGGACCGTTCGTCGACTTCGATCTGCTGGTTGTTCCGGCTATTCCGCGGGACCAACGGTCGCCGGTCGATGAGGGCGCTTTGCTGGAACGGGTGCGGCAGGGGGGGCGGCTCTTGATACTGGAGCAGGGGGCGGGTGTGGCGCCGGTGCTCAGCGGGTATCGCGTTGTGCCGCCCGGGAACACGTTCGTCGATCTGGTGATTCCGGAGCATCCGGTCTTCCGATCGCTCAATCAGGAGTGCTTCGACACGTGGGAGGATGAGGAGAGAGGCTATGCCGTTCAGTTCGTGCTGTCGCCATTTTCGCTGAACGCCGTGGCGGTTCGGGGGCCGCTGTTGGCGAGGCCGGGCGTGGGGATGGCGGTGATGGAGGCGAAGTATGGGGAGGGGCGGATCTTCGCTTCGCAACTGGATGCGGTCCGACTGTGGGGCAAGGACAGCGTGGCGACGACGTACCTGGCCAATGTGGTGAACTACATGGCCGGGCGCGGGCCGCTCTATGATAACGTTCAGCCTCTGGTCGAGGTCAGCGACCGGGGTCAGGTTGCCGACTCGGTTCGGTTGACGCCGATCGATCTTCGACCGTACGCCAATCGCGATTTTGCCGACGAATCGGACAAGGGCGGACCCGAAGGCTGGACCGGGCAGGGGTCGGAGAACGATTTTCGAATGATGCCGCACGGACGGGTGTACGTCGGGAAGATCGTGTTTGACGTTATCGATCCTGCCACCAACAACGGCAAGGGGGCGTTGATCCTGCGCGGGGCGGAGCGGCCGAAGTTTCCGGCGGCGATTTGTGGCATCAAGATCGGCGGGAAGTTCAAGCGGTTTTTCTTTCTGCACGGATACGCATGGGGCACGGGCGGCGAGGCGGGGCGATACCGGTTTCATTACGAGGACGGTCAGTCCGCGGACTGTCCGCTCGTCGAGGGGCGCAACATCGGAGACTGGTGGAACTGCCGCGACATGCCGGAGGCGTGGATCGGGATCACCGGCGTTAACGGCCTTGGGCAGGATGTCGGGGTCTTCGTCGCTGAGTGGACGAATCCTCATCCCGAAAAGAAGATTGTGAGTATGGATTTTGTCTCCGCCGGCTGTGGAGACGGCGGCATCAACTTCAACAATACGCCGGCATGCGTGCCGTTCCTGGTGGCGATGACCGGCGAAGCGGATTAGGTGAGCAGGTCACGTCGCCTTGATTACATGGAGAAGCAAATGGCTCGAATCTTCAAAGCCGTTCTGGTTGTCGCCGCAGCGTTTTTCATGCTCCACGGCGGTGCGCGCGGTGTCGAGGTCCTGCTGGATGCGGATTTCGGCCAGAGCACGGTGGAGAGGAACAACCAGGCCGCTGGGTCGTTCAGAGGCGTCCTGCCGGAAGGGTGGACCGACAGCTACGTCGGCTGGTCCAAGTCGGATATCCAGTCGCAGGTGGTCGCGGAGGATGGCACGAGCTTCCTTCGGCTGACCATCGCCAGGATCGACCCGTCGGGCAATCCGCAGTTGATGGTCGGGCTGCCGCCGATGGCTGACGGCGAGCACTACCGGCTGATCCTTCGCGCCCGCAACCGGTCCACCGGTCCGCTGTCGTTGGGCGTTCGCATGGGTCCGGCGCCGTACCACTATCGCTACGAGCGGCAGTTGGGATGGTCCGCCGAGTGGGTCGAGAAGAGTTGGGTTTTTCGATTGAACCACAAGACGGGCGAATCGCTTGGGCTGTTTTTGGCCCCTTGCGGGTCCGGCGTGGTGGACGTGTCGCGGGTTCGGCTTGAGAAGCTCAGCACGCCGGAAGAGGTGGCGGCGGCGTATCCGCGGCCGGACAAGACGGCGAGGAACTTCTTCCGCAACAGCCGCCTGCCGCTCGGTCTTCAGGCCGGATGGAATCTCGGCCGCTATCCGCATCCGTCGCTGGCGGCGCATGCGAACCTGGCGCAGCACCTGGAGGGCCGGGAGTTTCTCAAGGCGGTGGAACTGGGCGATGGGATCTACGCGTTTGTCTTTGTCGGCCGGGATCGCACGGTGGCGGTGATCTCGGGGCGGCCGGGTTGCGCGGCGTACCGGCTTCCAGTCGCGGAAGGTCTGGAAATCCGCGATTTGTTCGGCAATCCGCTGCCTCAAGGCGCGAGCTACAGGGGAACTCTGATGTTTGTCGAAACCGCGATGGCGGCTGATGCGATGGAGAGGCTGTTTACGGGTCAGCAAGCAGAATCGCAGTAGCTCCCTCAGGAATCACGTACCGGAGGAGCGGCCTGAAGCCTCTTTCAGAAGTTCAATCGAACGTGTGAGGGCATCGAGGCCGCTGTGTTTCAGGAAGTTTGCGGGCGGGACTTCCAGGATGATCGTCTGGTCAAAACCGGCTTGGATCAGGAGGTTCAGTAGCTTTCGCCACGGTCGGTCGCCCGGCGAAAGCGGCAGATGGTCTTCGCCGTTCACGTCGTGGCAATGGACGTGGACGACTTGCCGCAGCAGGGCAGCGGGCGGTTCGAGCGGGCCGCCGAACCGCTGGATGTTCATGGCCGCATGGCCGAGGTCCAGGCACGCCGGCGTTCCGCTTTGCCGAACGACCGCCAGGAGCTCGTCGTAGCTGTCGCCGATCCGCATCATGTCCTCATCGGGATTTGGCGCGATCTGGAGTTCGGCGACCGGCTGAGCGTTGGGATAGTGGCTTTGGGTGAACGACCTCGCCCAATCGAAGAACGCGATGGAGCGTTCGACCAGGTGCGATCTTGGGACCGACTTGGGCCCGGCGGCCGAATGGACGTTGACGACCACCGCTGACCGCTGCATCCGTGCGATCTCGTCGGACAACTCGAACAGCCGCTCGAAGTAGTCGCGACAGACGTTGCCGGCTTTGTCCTCAAAGCCGCCGGGATTCTGTGGTGCGGCCTCGGTGTACGGGTGCAGCGAGACGGCGAGCCCCGCTTGGCTGCAGATCCGTGCATGGTCCAGGACGTCGGCCTCCGAGGTCTCCGGTCCGACCGGCGTCTCGATGCCGTGAAAACCCAGCGACCGCAGAAAGACGGGCACGTTGCACGATCCGTACAATCGGCGGTAGAACGGGTTCGCCGCAAAGTCGATGTCCAGTTTGAGCCCTATCCGCATGGTTCTCCCTCCGACCATCCCTGAAGCTATTGTACCCTTTTCTGGGCCGATGTCTCGCCTTTCGTGACGAGGGCGACTCGAACATCGCAGCTACGGTGCGGTGCCTGGGAAACGTTCGCCCAGGAGCATCCGCAACGCGGCGTTGGCGGCGGTCAGGCCGAAGATGCCGGTGAGGGTGGGCAGGCTTGGCAGGGCGGGGCGCGGGCGGCCTTGGGCGTGATGCTCCTGTTCCTCCGGCTGTGCCAGCGGGATCGGATCGACCGGTTCGGTGGAGTAGATGCACGGCACATCGGTCGGCACCCCGCGCTGGCGGAGGCGCTTGCGGACCTTGGCGGCGAGCGGGCAGTGCGTGACTGCCGCCAGCGGCCCGACCCGCACCGCCGCGGGATCGGTCCGCAGAGCCGCACCCATCGCTGAGAGGACCGGCACGTTGCGTTTTACGGCTTCAATCAGCAGGTGGACCTTGGGATTAAGCGAATCGATGGCGTCGATCACCAGGTCCGGCGGACCGTCGAGCACGCGGTCGAGCGTGTCGGTGTGGACGAAGAGCTCCCGAGCCTCGACCCGGCAGGCCGGGTTGATATCCAGCACGCGCTGGGCGGCGAGCCGGCATTTGCTTTGGCCGACGGTGGAGTTGAGGGCGTAGAGCTGACGGTTGATGTTGCTCGGCCGGACCACGTCGCAGTCGATCAGACGCAGCCGTCCCACGCCGGCCCGGGCGAGCGCCTCGACGGCGTAGCTGCCGACCGCGCCAAGGCCCGCCACCGCGACGAAACTCCGCTGGAGGATGCGGAAGGCCTCTGGTCCGATCATGGCGGCCAGACGGGAAAACTGTTCGGGGATCGGCTCGTGGTCGTGCGACACGCTGGGCTACCTCTCGATCAGGACGCTGAGGAATCGTCGGGCGTTGTCGGACAGAGCTGCGGCCAATTCCTCCGGCGGTTGACTGCGGAGTCGGGCCGCCTCAGCCAACACGAGCGGCAGGATCGCCGGTTCATTGCGGATATTTTCGCCGGACCGCCGAAAGGAGTCGGGGCAGCGATCCTGCGGCGGAGGCATGAACGGGGCGTCGCTCTCGAGCATCAGCCGATCGGCAGGGACGCACGCGATGGTCTGCCGGACGCGCTTGTGGTTCTCATGAAGGATGTTCGCGGAGAAGGAAAACCACGCATTCCGCTCGACCAGCCGTTCGATCAACTCGGCCGGGCCGCTGTAGGCGTGCAGCAAAAACCCAGCGGGCAGCGGCGGCTGGCTATCGAGGATCTCGATCAGCCGGCCCCAGGCTCGAAGGCAATGGATCGTCGCCGGCCGTTTGAGATGGCGAGCCAGGTTGAGTTGGGCTGCGAAGACTTCTTCCTGGGCCGCGTCGTCGCGAGGCGTCTGCCAGTGATCCAAGCCGATTTCGCCCACGCCGCAGGGAACCGAGCGGACCAGGTTCTCAAGCGTGGCAAGCCAACGGTCGCTGCGCTGCGCCATGTACCAGGGGTGCAGACCGAGACTGGGGATGATCGCAGGGTATCGCTGCGACAGATCGAGCACCGACGGCCAGTCCTCCTCGCTGCTGCCGTTGCACAGCAGATACCGCACGCCCGCCTCCGCCGCGCGGCACAGCACCTCGTCCAGGTCGTCGCCAAACGACTCGTTCTGGAGATGCACGTGGGCGTCCAGCAGTAATCGCGGCTTGGCGTTCATGTCAACCGCAAGTGTATTCCCCGAGCGGCCTGCGATCAATCGCCGGATCCGGGCGACCCGAGCATCGCAAGGAAATCGTCGAGATCGTAGACAAACCCGAAGGCCAGGGCGACCCGCCAAAGGGCGATCTGCTTGCACAGCTCGTCTCTCGCGGTTTCCTTGTTCTCCACGGCGGTGACGGCCTGGCGGATGGCCGAGCACATCAGGCCTCTGCGGCTCATGTCGGCCATGCCGCCGGGCGAAAGCAGCAGGCACCAGTTGATGGCGAAGCCGACGTAGACCAGGTGGGTGACCTCGTGATGCCGGCAGAGGGCGAAAAGCTGGTGGGCGTTTTCCGCCACGCCTTCGTCGCCGACCGGACGGGCCGGCTCGGGAAAGTCCAGCCGGGCGAAGCCTCGCTGGATATCGTCGGCGTTGTGGACGCCGGGCGATACGTGTTCGTGCCGAAAAGCACTGAGGGCTTGGACGATCGGATCGAACGCCATCCGCGGCGGTTCGGGCAATTCGGGGCCGGCCAGTTCCACCGCCCGCCGATAGCCGGGACAGGACTTGTAGTAATCGCCGCCGCCGACCACGTGGAACAGCGGAATCGGCGACCGCCGAACCGCCGCCAGCAAGGGCGGAAAGACCTCACGGACGATGCGTTCGGCGCGGGGCATGTACTCGACGAAGCGATGCCAGCCGGGGAACTGCTCGCGCGTCCCGGAGTCCCATGCGTGCATCACGACCAGGGCGGTGTGGCGCGGGTCGATCGGCAACTCCGCCGACTTCCATCCGCCGTATCCCTCAGCCGGCACGTCCAAACCAAAGTCCGCGTCGAAATGCCGGTAGTACCAGGTCTTGATTTTCATGAACGAGTTCCGGTTCATCCCTCAACGTCGGTTTCAACGAAGTCTTCGTCTGTTGTGCTTTGCAGAACAAAACCGCCCAGACGAAGCGAGCCGCCGTGCATCGTCGCATGGCGTACGGCGTTTTGGGCGTCCAGACGCACCCAGGCCAGCCGGCCGTCGAACCGCAGACCGAGCGACGGTTCGACGACGGTGCGGTCACCCGGCAGTGTTCCCAGCGGATCCTCCACGTCGACGGCGACCAGCAGATCGCGCCGGCCATCGGCCAGTTGCACTTCGAGGGCCACGTGCGTGTCGCCGGCCGGCCTGCCGGTCGAGGTCCGCAGATCAAGCCGCCTGATCCGGCGGATGCGCGACCGGTTCTCGTATGGCTCGAACACGCCGACGAACGTTGAGGCGAGCGGGGCGGTGGAGCTGCGCCTCCGAGCCATCACCGAGGGAATCCATGCTTCCGGTCCGTCGTAGCTGCCGACCACGACCCAGGTCTCGCCGAGCC
>JAAYCJ010000042.1 GCA_012729815.1 Phycisphaerae bacterium
CCGGTGATCCGGGGCGATCGGCCGTGGGAAAACGACTACGCGGTGCTGCACGGAACGGTGCTGTGGGATCCGGCGGAGGAGTTGTTCAAGGCGTGGTATCATTGCGACGGGTGCTGTTACGCGGTCAGCCGAGACGGGCTGAACTGGGAGAAGCCGGAGTACGATCTGTTCCCCTGGCAAGGCCGAGCGACGAATATCGTCTACCGTGGCTTTGATCCGAAGCGCCTTGAGGAGAAGCAGTTCAACCTCGACAACGTGTCGGTGATGATCCGCCCGGACGAAACCGATCCTGGGCGTCGCTACAGGTTGTTCACGTTTCAGGCCCCGACCAGTGCGTCGGCCAAAGAGCGGTATGGCGCTGCCTGCTACGGCTATTACACCGCCTGCTCAGCGGATGGGGTCCATTGGCATTCCGGGGCCAAGCCGGTCCTCAGCCGGCTGGACGACCCGGATATGAGCGACTGCCACACGTGCATGTACGACCCGCTCAAGCGGCGTTTCATCGCGTTTACCAAACGCCACTTGTATCGGCCCGACGGCGTGGGCGATCAGGGACCGATCCAGCGGGTTCGGGGAATCTCTTTCAGCAGCGATTTCGAGCATTGGACGACCCCGCGGACGTGCCTGGTGCCGGACGATCACGACGATCGCGACGTGAATCTCTACAACATGTCGGGCTTCGTGTACGAGGGAATGTACCTGGGCCTGATCGAGGTGTACCATTCGAGCGACGACCATCGGACGATGGCGCGGATGCGAGACGTGCAGCTTGTCAGTTCGCGGGATGGCGAGCACTGGTGGCGGGCCGGCGGACGCAGAGCGTTTCTCTCGCCGAGCGGGCAAGCGGGCCGGTGGGATGCGTACATGCTCGATATTCACTCGGGCGGACCGATCCTTCGCGGCGAGCGGCTATGGTTCTACTACGGCGGCCGGGCACGGCATCACGTTCCGGGCGATACACTTTTCCCGCGGGACCGCAAGCTGGCGGCCATCGGGCTGGCGACGCTCCGGCGCGACGGGTTTGTCTCGTATGACGCCGATGCCGAAGGGGGAACGCTGACCACCAAACCGTTGATGATTGGCAGCGGCGGCGAGCTTCGGATCAACGCCAGCGTTCGAGGCGATCTCCGGGCTGAGGTGCTGGAGGTCGCTGAGGTGGATGCGCCGTCGATGGAGCCGAGTTGGCGCTTCAGAATGGGTGGGGCCCTGGAGGGCTTCGGGACACAGGACTGCCGCGGGCTGACCGGTGACTGCATGAACGAGCCGTTGACGTGGCGAGGCGGCGGGTTGGGGCGGTGGCGCGAACGCCCGGTGATCCTGCGGTTCCACCTGACCGATGGCGAGTTCTATTCGTTCTGGATGGCGTGAGCGGCGGGTCGGACTGCGATTTCCATCTGTCGGGCTGCGAGCCTGGCCGCTACCGTCGAGCGATCAGAAAGACGGCGGCGTCATTCCTGTCCAGGCGTTCGGGCTTGCCGTGGAGCAGAGACTTGACCTGCCAACCATCGGAAATCGTGATGCCGGACTCGACTTCATCCGGCGAGTAGTTGACCGCGACGATCACCCGGGTCTTCTGGTCAAGCGGGTGTTCCGTGACTCCCACGAACGGATTCGTCTTCCCGACGACCCGCTGTGAAGGAACCGAGTCCGCGACGTGGCGGTAGATCCGCCACCAGGCGGGAACGTCGGGTTCGCAGAACGCGCCGGGCTGGTGGGCGAGTTGGCGTTCGAGCGGCCAGCCGAGGAAGTACACCTTCCCGTTGCCGTACGCGCAGACCGCGAACACCGGGTTGCCGTCGTCCTCGCGAGCCAGGACCTGCGCCCGCGTCGGCTTGACCGTCAGTTTCACACCGGTCGGTATCTCGAAATTCGGCTCGCCCGGCAGGGCGTCGAAGGTCGCCTTGACGGCTCCGGGCCGGACGCAGCGGGTCTGACTCTCCAGTCCGGTGACTTCTTCGAACGAGCTGATGATGGCTGAGTCGTAGGACATATACAGCGTCGCCCCGGCTTCGACCCTGGCCAGCAGCTCAAGCCACCGCCGCCGGCGCATCCACTGCTGGCCGCAGAGTCCCGGCAGCAGATAAAGCGGGGCCTCGCGGATCGGCTGATCGGCGAACTGGAACTCGAAATCGAAACCCGCCTGCTTGGCGAGAATGAACGCGGCATAGCCGTTGCGCCATGTGTCCTGGCCGCGGGTCAGGATGCAGACCGCGTCGGTCAGCCTCGGCGGCAGGGCCTCGAACGGCATCGCCTCGATCAGCCGACGGAAGCGCCCCAACTCCCCGAGTACCGGTTTGGCCGAATGGTCACAGCGCAGCAACCCCAGTTCGCGCTCGATCGAATCCCAATCGTAGGGCGCAGCCTCCAGGTGCGACTGCTCGTTGGCGCACCACCACAGCAGCGCCCGGCCGTCGTTGGCCCACAGCGAAAACAGGTTGGTGCGCAGGTAGTCGGCGGCGACGGCGTCACTGCCGACGTTCGGACCGAGCGTGCCAAACTCCTCGACCAGACACGGGCGGCCGCCCACGTCGCCGTACAGCCGGGTCTCAGCCGTCGCGTGCAGGCAGCTCCGCATTGTGTTCAGCGGGTCCAGGTCGCAGCCGGGAGTGAACAGGGGGTAAGGATGGGTGGTCAGCACGTCCGTCAACTCGGCCTGGTCGCCGATCGTCCACGATCCTTCGGGACCGGCGAAGAGGCTGTGCATGCCCGATATGACTGGACGACTGGGATCGGCGCTGCGGATCGCGTCGGCGATCGTCGCGGCCCACACCCACGCCTGCTCGCGAGTGGCGGTGCCCATGCAGTTGCACTCGTTGCCCAGGCCCCACGCGATGACCGCCCGTTCGTCGCGGAACCGCCGGACGAAGTACCGCACCAGCCGCACCTGCCAGAGAATCGCACGCGGATCGGTCAGGACATCGAGCCCTTCCAGGGCGGGCGGGACGAACAGGCGGCCGCTCATCCAGCCGGTGACCAGACCCACGCTGAGCTTCAGGCCGTGCCGCTCGGCGATGGCGATGAATTCGGCGAAACGCTCGATCGCCTCGGCCGAGACACCGGCCTGCCCGGCCTCATCATCGCCTAGCGGCTGTTCGCCGAAACGGTACTCCGCGGGATGGCCCTGACAGCTTCTCAGCAGATGGATCGGCTGGAAGTCCGGCCAGAGCGGAAAGACCCGGATGATCTGAAGCCCAGCCTCGGCCAGCACCTTTAAGTCCCGGTCAATCACCTCGGGCCGCCAGTCCCGCCACATCGCGGTTCCGGCGTGAGCCGCCCAATAGTTGCATCCGACGATGAAACGTCCCGGCGTTACAAACGCTGTCCGATCGGTCATGCCATCCTCAATTCACCAGGTGGAAAAGCTGCATGTCAGCCGCAAAACGAGAGGCGATCTTAATCCCCAAACGGCCCGGTGTCCAGCCCTTGGACGGGCCAAACGGGACACAGAATCTTTGCGAAATCGCCGGAAACCGCTCCCATTTTAACAAATGTTTGGTATAATTGTCGTCCAGTCGAACGAGGGTGGGCCACAGCGCCCATTGACGGGCCTGATCGGCACACGTACACTGAACTCTTTGCGGACGGCAGTCTATGATCGTTCGGATAACGGGTAAACTGGTGCAGGCGGACAGCGACACCGCGGTCGTCGATCGGGACGGGATCTGCTATGAACTGTGCGTGCCCGCGTTCGTGAACGCGGAACTGCAGATGCAGATTGGCCGCGAGGTGACCTTCCACACCATCCAGTACTACGAAGGTTCAGCCGTCGGATCCAACATCTACCCGCGGCTGGTCGGATTCCTCGACGCGATCGACCGGCGGTTCTTCATGGAATTCACCAAGGTCAAGGGCCTGGGCATGCGCAAGGCACTCAAGGCGATGGCCCGGCCGCCGGCGTGGATCGCCGAGGCGATCGAACGCGGCGACGTCAAGATCATCGCCACGCTGCCGGAAATCGGCAAGCGTTCAGCCGAGCAGTTGGTGGCCTCGCTTCGAGGACGCATGGACCGGTTCGTGGCGGTTGGCGCGGCCGCGGCAACTGCGGTTCCGGTCGCTGACCTGGGCCAGGCCGAACGCGAGGCGGTCGAGATCCTGCTGAGTCTCGGCGAGCGACGCATCGACGCGGTGGAACTGGTTCGCAAGGCCGTGGATAACCAGCCGCTGGACGATCCAGCCAGGATTGTCGAGGCGGTCTACAAGCTTAAATCGGGACGGAAGGAATGACGCGAGAGAGAGTCTTGTCCCAGAACTCATTGGGCCCGGACGACGAGGTCCTCAACCGGACGCTGCGCCCGGAGACCCTCGACGAGTGCATCGGCACCTCGGACCTGTTCGAAAAGCTGCGGATCGCGGTGACCGCGGCTCGCCAGCGTTCCGAACCGGTCGAGCACGTGCTGCTGCACGGGCCGCCCGGCTTGGGCAAGACCACGCTGGCCCACGTGATTGCCAACGAGATGGGCTCCAAGATCCGGATTACCAGCGGCCCGGCCCTGATGCGCCCGGCCGACGTGATGGGCATCTTGACCAACCTGGAGTCCGGCGACGTCCTGTTCATCGATGAGATCCACCGCTTGCCCATCGCCGTCGAGGAATTCATGTACCCGGCGATGGAGGAGTTCTCGGTCGATTTCGTGGTCGACTCGGGCCCGCACGCCCGAGTCATCAAGCTGCCGGTCAAGCCGTTCACGCTCCTCGGCGCCACGACGCGGGCCGGCCTGCTCAGCGCCCCGCTGCTCAGCCGGTTCGGCATCACCGCCCACCTGGATTACTGGAGCGACGAGCAGCTCTTCGAGCGGGTCCGCCGAAGCTCGCAGATTCTGAATCTGAAGTATGACGAGGAGGCCCTGCGGACGGTGGCCCGGCGCTCCCGCGGCACGCCGCGGATCGCCAACCGGCTGCTCCGCCGGGTGCGCGACTTCGCCCAGGTCAAGACGAGCGGCAAGATCACCAGCGACGCGGTAACCCAGGCCCTGGAACTCGAGGGCGTGGATCACCTGGGCTTGGATGGTCTGGACCGCAAGTACCTGGCCACGCTGATCCACACCTACGGCGGCGGGCCGGCGGGCATCGAGGCCCTGGCCGCCACCCTGGGAGAGGCCCGGGATACGCTCGAGGACGTGGTCGAGCCGTACCTGCTGCGGGTCGCCCTCATCGCCCGGACCCGCCAGGGCCGGATCGCCACTCAGGCGGCCTGCGATCACCTGAACATCAAGACGGTCATCGGACGACGGATGCCCGCGCAGGAAGACGAGACGCCGCTGTTCGATAACGAGGAGAGTTAAGGAGGGCCCGGACGGTGGGCGGCGAGAGCCCAAGCGAGAACGACCTGCTGCGGATCGGCGAACTGGCCCGCGAGGCGGGAGTCTCGACCCAGACCGTCCAATACTACTGCATGATCGGGTTGATCGAGGAGAACTCGCGGACCAGGGGCGGCCGGCGACTCTTCAATCGTGAAACGATCAGGAAGATTCGGACCATCGGGCGTCTCAACCGCAGCGGCTATCCGCTGCGGGAAATCCGCGAGATGTTCCTCAAACGGTCAACTCGTCCATGAGGTCCGGCGGAAGGGGCTCGAGTTCCGCCTGGTGAGGCGAAGGCATTGACCGGCCGACCATGCGGTCGCCGTCGATCTCAAGCCAACCGTAGGTGCCGCCGAACAGCGGATGGATGCCCACGTCGACGCCGATCAGCCGGCCTCCATACTTCGAGACGATCATCCGCTGCCCGTCCTCGGTGACCGTCTGCGACGGCGTGTGGCCCACGATCATCGACCGCGCATCCAGGGCCGCGAGCGTCATCTCGATATCTTCGCCGGCGCCGCTGCTCGACGCCGACGTAATCAGGCGGCGGTTCCACAGCGGGCCGGTCCGCGAGGTGAGCGGGCTGGTCGGACCCAGCGACCGGTAGACTACCTCCTCAGCCATGTCCTCGTGCACCTGCGAGTTGATCCATGCCATCCCCATCCGGGCCCAGTCCCACTCCAGGCCGCCGTGTACGAACAGGTCGTCGTTGACCATCACCGCCGCGGGCCGCGTGCGCAGCCAGCGCCCCAGCGCACTCGCGTTGCTGACCGCTTCGATGAACGCGGTTTGCGGATCCTGACGCTCTGGGGGCGCGGTCACGAAGTTGGCCATCTCAGCCGTCGTAATGTAACGCAGATGAAAGTGCGTCGCCATCGCCTCGTGGTTACCCAACAACGTAATAACCCGGCCGCCGAACTCGCTGGCCTGCGTCTCCAGGTTCATCAGCAGTTCGCAGCAGTGCTTGCCTTCATCGCCGCGTCCAAACAGGTCCCCGATCTGCACGAGTGTGGCCTCGCCGCCGGACCATCGCAAGTCTTCACCGACCAGACCGGTGTGGCGCAGAATGCTGACCAGGCCGGGGTAATGGCCGTGAAGGTCGCCGATAACCACCACCGGTCCTCGCGAGGAATATCTGTAGTTCTTTCCGCCTTCCTGAATCATCACACAGTCCCACTCTCGCCGGTACACAAAGGATTCCCTCCTTATAATCGGCAACGATCAGGGGCCCCTTGAATGAAAATCAGCCAACCTGATAGCCCCCGGCATGGGTCAGGCATGCAGTGTCGCCACGCGAATCCGTCCACGCGCTCAATCGATCGTCGTGAAATGATCCTCCAGGAAATGCCGAAGCTGCTCGAGCCGTTCATCGGGTCCCGCGGCGGTTCCGGTCAACTCCAATCGGTCCGGATGCCCGGCCACGTGATAGGTCTCGGTCAGTTGCTTGAGCTGCTCGGTCGGCGCCAGTACGCCCGATTTGCCGTTGGTCAGCCAGCCGACCGAACGCTCCGGGAAATTCGACAGGAGCATCGGCTTGGGAACTACGCACTGCGCCAGCGTCAGAACCGGGTTGGGCCCCAGGTGCATGTACGCGTTCATGAACAGCGGCGGGCGATCGGTGGGGCCGCCGAGAGTCTCGCCGTCGCCAAAACCAATGACCAACCCGGTGATCCGCTGATCCAGGGCGGCAAAGGCCAGCACTACCGGCACAAGCCAGCCGGACCCCAGCACGATCAGCGGCTCCGATTCGACCTCCAGCAGACTCTCGATGTGATCGACCACCCGCAACAAATCGCTGACCGCCACGCCCGCGTACGACTGGCCCAGGCCCAGATACGCCGCCGCCAGCGACCAGACGCTGTTGTCGTGCAGACCGCGAGGTGTCAGGCTCACCGCGGTCAGGCCCATCGCATTGATCCTGCCACAGAACGTCTCGTGCTCCGCCGGATCGAAGCGGTCGGCGAGGTTGATCACGATCGCCCCCGGCCGACCCGCCAGGGCCGCCACCGCCCGCATGTGAACCTGCAGGGCCACGCCGGGCTCGGTCTCCACCGACCAGACCTGGAACTGATCCACAGCCTTTTCCTGGCCCTTGACGAGTGTGGCTTTGGGAGGGCCGTAGACCGTGGGCACGTCAAGGCCCAGCGCCTCATTGAGGGCGGCCTTGCGCTTGGCCTGCCACAGCCACAGGGCCCCCGCGTCCCGGCCGTCAAAACGGACCTGCGGCGCGCACCGCGCCAGGGCGCTGGCAAGCTGCCGTTCAAGTTGCTCGGACCATTCGGGCATTCCGCGGCGTCCCTAGATCATGCGATAGGCACTCTCTGCCGCCTGCATTGCGTCCGACCGTATACAGATCTGCTCTGCCCCCGACTAGCGGGGGACTCCGACGGTTGATAGTTTAACAGCGAACCTACGAAACGCAAGAGCTCTTAAGGGATTTCTGCAAATTGATTCGAGATTCTCTGAGCCGTGTCGGAACGGGCCGGCCCGCCAACGCGGCGGGAAAGCATCCGGCCGATGGCGTGACCGAGCAGGATGAAGGGCAGGAAGATGAACGCCTGAAGGCGGGCGGGAACAATGGTCCCGAAGAGATACGTGAAAAACGCCGGCGCCAGGACCTTGTACGCCTCCTGCTCTGCCGTCACGTCGCCGATCGAGCGGAGATACCGGACCGCGTAGCGCGACGCGACGTACTCCTGATAGAGCGTGACCGGCGGCAGAATGCGGGCGACCATGTAGAGGCCCGGGTAGCGTCGGCGGGCGAAGTCGGCGGCATGGCCCATCTCGTGAAGGGCGACGCCCAGGTGGCCCGAAAACAGGTGCACCGTGTTGGTCAGCGGCTGATAGCAGTCGCCCCCGAACAGCCGCCAGGGCGCGAGAGTGTACACAATCAGATGCCACGTGCCGTAGACCAGACGCAGGAACGACCATATCCGCTGATTGGCCACCAGCAGGTGAAACTCGCCGCTGGGGGCGTATTGGTTGACCCGCACGACAATCGGGAAATCGCCATGCTCGCGGGCGAAGTGACGCAGGTGCGATTCAATGTTGATCGGCACGCTGCGATTCCCCATCCGAAGATCCAACAGCAGGATCTTCTCCTGCAGCGAAAGCAGGTGGCCGACAAAGTCGACCGGGCGGACCGGACGGCCGCGGTAGATTCGGCAGGGATCGGTCAAGTGGTTGCCCGGGGCTTCGCCGGGCGGTCCGAGGCCCGGAGAGGCGACCTGGATACCCAGATGCCGCTGACCGCAGGTCGGGCATACGCTGGCCTCGGACGGCACCGATCCGCCGCAGCCGGGGCAGGTGCGACAAAGCCAGCGCCGACAGTGCCGGCATTTCTGGGCGTGCGCCAGGACGGAGCCTCCACAGAATGGGCAGCGCCTCAGCGGTGAACCTGTCGGTTGGCCGCCCGCTGACCGCGGCAGGGCCTTGAGCACCGGCCCGGGACGAACGAGGCGCAGGGCCATCTCCGGCAAAGCCCAGACCAGTTCGACGTTTCGGCCGCAGGACTCGCAGCGGATTGGCGCCGGCCGCGTCTGGCCCTCCAGAGCGGCCGGGTCAAGCGGAACGACATGTTCGCAGAACGGGCAGTTCACTATCGAGTCCTGTAGACCAGCGTGCCGGCGGCCAGGTCATGCAGGGCCTGTTTGCGCTCCGTAAAGCCGGCAACGATGAACCCAATTCCGAATGTCAGGGCCGAGAGCATCTTGGCCCAGTAGCGCCCGGTGGCCCGCCAGAACGAGATCCGATGGCCCTGAACGTCGGTTACGATCAGGCCCACCAGGATCTTGCCGAGCGTGCCCTGGTAGGCCGATCGCTCCATCAGGGCGAAGTAGAGCCACTCGACCAGAAGGCTGAAGACCGTCTCAACCGGCGTTCCGCCGACGGCCAAGCCGATCAGCGGATCGGCCAGGAGCAGGATGATCACCAGGGCGAAGGCGTCGATAAAGAACGCAGCCAACCGAAGCCAGAAGCCGGCCGGGGTGGCCAGGGTCGTGTCATGACGCAGCGGCTCGTGGTGGTGGGCGGCGACGGCCAGGGGCCGGTTGATCGCGATGCCGACGGTCGGCGTCCCGCAGGACGGGCACGCGATCGCGTTGACCGGCACCTCCCGGAAACAGGTTGGACACTTGCCCGTCATCCACTCGTCGCAGTGCTTGCACTTGGTCGCCTCGACGCCGATGGGCTCGCCGCAGAACGGGCAGGGCCTGGTCTCTTTCGGGATGAACTCCTCGAAGTCCTGGGTGGGGGACTGCGCCGCCTCAGCGGTCGCCGCCGGGGGGGCGGCATCGGGCAACTCGAAGCAACTTCGACAGTGGCTGCACTGCATCCTGGCAGGCAGACGCGAGAGCTTGGCTCTAGCGCCGTCGGAGAGGCTGTATATCCGTCGGCAGGAAGGGCACTGGATCGAGTCGGGAATGTTCAAGGACGAGGCCGTTTCGTCCGGCGAACTGTCCGCAGGCAACTGGCTGGCCGTCCTCGCGACCGGTTGGGTGATGGAAAACGTCTGCCCGCAACCGCGGCATCGGACCTTGCGGTCCTGCCCTTCAGCCGCGGTCAGGAGCTGAGGTGGCACGACATAGCCGCGTTGGCAGTGGGGGCACTCGATGCGGATGCCGCCGTCCGAACTACCCGTACTCGCTTGCGCCTCAGTCACTATCCGCCCTTTTCATCGCCACCCGTGCCTGCCACGTCAGTCTATCAGGATCATCCGCGGCATTCAATACTGGCCATAGTGGTCAAATTTGTGACCATAACGGTCGATAATGCTTGACCTGTGGCTGGATTTCTGATACAAAGACATTGGACGTGGCAGGCGTTTTTTTGTGAGGTGGCCGAGTGAGTATCACGGAGATCACCTACAACAGCAAGGCGGTTCGGCTGAGTCGTCAGATTCTCCGGGACATTGAGGATGGTCATTATAAGCCGGGGTCGCTCCTTCCGATTCAGAGTGATATGGTGGGGCGGTACGGCGCGTCGCGATCGACGCTGCGTCGGGCGATGGCCATTCTGACCGAGGAAGGCAAGCTCCAGAAGCATCCCAAGCGGGGGGCGGTCGTACCGGTGGCGACGAAGGGGCAGGTTGTCGGGGGGGCGAATCGCGGTGTGAGTACCGCGCGGAAGGTGACCATCTCAGCGGCGTGGGCGGCGATGACGGACTGGCCGGCGGTCCGCATTTTTGAGGGCATGAAGGCTTACGCCGACCAGCATGATCTGGAGTTTCACGGCCTGCTGTGCGAGGATCACGAGCGTCTGCTGGAGGCGCTGGAGAACTTCGAGAGCTACCCGGCTGAGGGGGTGTTCGTATATCCCTACCAACACGAGCGATACCGGCAGGTGCTGACGGGGCTGGTTGAGCGGGGCGTGCCGGTGGTGGCGTGCCGGTCGTTGTGGGATCTTCCGATCAGCACGGTGCGTTCGGACGACCGGATGGGGGCGTATCAGGCGGTGCATTACCTGATCGAGAAGTACCGCCGTCCGGTGTGGTTTATCGGGGAGCCGCGGGAAGGGGAGTTGGCGGGGGACCGGCGGCTGGGGCATCACGCCGCGATGGCGGATGCGGGGTTCGATAACGTGGAAGGCCACGTGTGGCGGGTTTCGGTGCCGGATATCGATGTGCGGTACTGGGGTTCGGAGAAGCGGTGGTTGCCGTCGTACCAGACCGCACTTCGGATGTTGGAAACGATCGAACTGCCGGCCAGCGTGTACTGCTTCAACGACTGGTCGGCCCGCGGGCTCTACAAGGCGGCTTTGGACCGAGGGTTGGTCGTGGGCAAGGATCTGGCGGTGGTCGGGAACGACGGTCTGCCGCTGGCGACGATGGTCAAGCCGTCGCTGACGACGGTGCATGCGGACTACGACAAGGCGGGCTATGAGGCGGGCCGGCTGATCCACGGGCTGATCGAAGGGACCGTCCGTCCGCCGGTGCACATCTGTATACCGGTCGAACTGATCAGAAGGGAGTCGGCATGACGGGCATTGAAGGCGGCAGATCCGGTTCGTGTGTCGCCGGTCTGAGACGGTCGGCGGCGGCCTTTACGCTGATTGAACTGCTGGTGGTCATCGCGATCATCGCGGTGCTAGTGTCGATGCTGCTGCCGGCGTTGAACTTGGCCCGCGAGTTGGCGCGGCGGACGGTGTGCGGCAACAATCTGCGGCAGGCGGCCATGGCGGTCAACACGTATGCCGACGCGCAGAACGACCGGGTGGCGGCGGGGACTCACGACTGGCATCCGTCGCGGGTGCAGGGCGACGTGCCGTTTTTGCGGATGGGGCTGGCCCACTACTTTTATACGGGCGACCTGAACAACTTCGCGACGATCGTCTGTCCGTCGGATGCGGGAACCGGCTCGGCGGCGAGCGACTTCCAGCGGCGGTGGGACAACTGGAGCTATCCGCCGGGCGCGTATGGGCCGGGCGGGAGTCTGGGCGACGACGAGGTGGAGATCTGGTCGAGCTACATCATTTACTCCGAGGGTTGGGAAAGCTGGCACCCGCGACACGTGTGGGTGGACCACATGGCTGCGCGGTGGCAGTACTACAGCCGTGACTACTTCGGGGCGATCCTGGCGGACGGTCCGTGGTACCGGCTTGCGGACGGTCTTCCGATGGCGTCGAACCACGGCGAACAGGGTCCGGATCGCGGCTGGAACGTCGTCGGGATCGGCGGCGAGGTCGCGTGGGTGTCGGCGTCAAGCGTGCGCTGCTACTGGAACGGCGAGGGCACGCGATGGGTTGACCGGTTCCTCTGGCCGATGTTGTGGGCGGACAACGAACCGATCTGGCCGGAGCTTTCGAGCCGGTGCGGGTACGCCAGCGCCTATCCGCTTCGACGAGTGGACGCCAGCGGAGCACAACATTGAGTACAACGCATCGAGTGTGGATGACCATGATGATTATGGCGGCCTGTGCGGGCATGACGGCGGCCCAGGAATACCCCGAACCGATCGAGCGATTCGGCGTTCAGGGCCATTTCGGTCGGCACAGCTGGGATTTCGGACCCCTTCTGCCGTTCATGCGGAAGATGGGGGTGAGTTGGATCAAGGACGAGATCTACTGGCACCAGGTCGAGACCGAGAAGGGCCGATACGCCATCGATGAGGTCAACGAGGCGTGGATCCGCCAGGCGACCGACGCGGGGATCCGGCTGATCTTCTCGCTGACCTACGGCAACCACCTCTACGAGAACCCGCTCGATCCGGACGCGTATGCCAACTGGTGCCGGTTCATGGCCGCCCATTTCCGCGGCCGGATCGACGTGTGGGAGATCTGGAATGAACCGCAGAACATGTGGTTCCGGGCCCAGTACGGCGGCCAGTGGAATGGCGCGGGCGAGAGTCCGTGGGTCGAGAAGTTCGCGGAGATGGTCGAGAAGGCGTCGAAGGCGGTCCGCGAGGGCAATCCGGAGGCGGTGATCATCAGCAGCGGAGGCTCGCCGCCGGCCACGCACCACCTGCTCAACCGGTTCGGAGAGCGGCTGGTGGAGCTTGACGGCCTGGCGGAGCATCCATACCCGTTCCGCCTGCCGCCGGAGACGATGCCGTATGGCGGGCCGGAGATTCTGGCTCGCGACGGCGTGGCGACCGTGGACGACGACCACAGTTTCTCGTCGCTGATCCGCCGGCTTCGCGAGCTTGGCCGCAAGATCGACGACGATCCTTCGATTTGGATTACCGAAGTCGGCTACACGACGTACCTTCCGGGCCGCGGCGTGGGGCTTTCGTACGGTTTTACGCCCGAGGCCCAGGCGGCGTATCTGGTCCGCATGGTGGTCCAGAGCCTGACCGCGGAGGTCTCGGCGGTGTGCGTGTACGACCTGATGAACGACGGTCCTGACCTCTTCGAAAGCGAGCACAACTTCGGATTGCTGGACCACGCGATGCAGCCGAAACCGGCGGTCGAGGCCTTCGCCCGTCTGGCTTCGATGCTGGGAGGCGGGCACGAGGTGATTGACGCCCCGGCGGCGCTGGAGTGTCTGCCCGCAGAGCCTCCGGTCGGCGACGCCTGGCAGACCGGCCCTGAGGAATCGTTCTCGCCGATCCAAGGGCCGCAGTGCCACTGGTTCAGGACGAAGCGGGGGCTGGTGAGCCTCTACTGGCGGGCGGGGCGGTACAACCGCGAAACGAACGGCCCGCTGGTTCGCTTCGTGTGGCCTGAAGGCGGCGAGATCAAGGAAGTGGAAACGACGGACCTGGTGACCGGCGGGAGCATTCGGATCGGCGTCGCCAAGCAGGATGAGTCGTGGCGGACGGAACCCTTCGTGCTGGACTCGAACCCGCGGATCATCGCGTGGCCCCAGGAGTGCTTCGAACACAGCGACCAGGAGAGTCTCCGATGAAGCGAGTTTTCCACACCAAATCGACCTCCAGAGTCGGCCGTTCGGGGTCTTTTACGCTGATCGAGCTTCTCGTGGTGGTCGCGATCGTCGCGGTGCTGGTGGCCATTCTGCTCCCGGCTCTGACCGCGGCGCGGCAGCAGGGTCGCTGGGCGGTATGCCTGTCGCAGTGTCGGGAATGGGGAACGTGTTTCGAACTCTACCTGAGCGACAACGCGGGAGTCGTCCCGTATGGCGACCCGGCGTCGGGAATGCCGGGCACGCAGTGGTTCTACCGGCCGATGGTCTATGCCATCCCCGGGTCATGGATCGGGTTCGACAATCCCACGACTTATTGGGTGGGGGAGTTTCGGCACCGTCGTGGCGAGACGACAACGTGGCATTCATGCCGTCAGTTCGGCTTTGCCTTGTACGACTGCCCGGAGCGGACGGCGGCGATCGGGTCTCGGCCGGCATTTTGGTGGGACGTCTGGCCGGACTACGGCCTTAACGGCTTCTACGGGCTTGGGCCCGAAAAGACGAACCTCTGGACGATCGGTTCGCCGTCGCAGTCGGTGCTGCTGGCTGAGAAGGACGGGCTTAACTGGCACGTCACGCCGGATTACTTCAGCCCGATTCCCAACGATCCGAACCCGCCAAGCGGCCGGCACAACGGCCGGACGAACGTCCTGTGGGCCGATCTGCACGCGGCCCCGCACGATCGCGACCGGCTGGGCAATCTGACCTGGCTATGGGATCGGGAGTAGCGCGACGTGAGGCGTGCGAGGGCCGGTGCTCTCACGTTTCGTAGGGCTTCCTGCTGGATTTCCTGACAGCCACGTCAGGGTTCCTGTCGCGAGGCCGGTGGTTGGCGCCTGCCGCAGGATGCCGTTCGCGGCTCAGTTCTCCAGGGCCATTTCGGCGAGTTTGGCCTGTTCGGTGTGAGGAGCCAGTTCCAGGACGGCCTTCCACGACGCCCGCGCCCGGTCCACCATGCCGATGTTCTCGAGGGCCTGGGCAAGAGCCACCCTGACCCGCACGTCGCCGCCGTTGCGTTTAAGGGAGTTCTCAAACTCCTCGACGGCGAGGTAGTAGCTCTGCTGGTTGGCGTAGATGAGGCCCAACTGGTAGTGCAGATCGGCGTAGGACGGTTCGAGGGTCACCGCCTGCTCGAGGCACGAGCGGGCCCGGTCGGTCTCGCCGAGTTCAAAGAGGCTCAGGCCGAGCTTGACCATGGCCTTGACGTAGTGCGGGTTGATCGCCACCGCCTCCTCGAAGGCTCCAATGGCCTGGGCGGTGTGGCCCTGTGCCTTTAAGAGCAGGCCGTAGCGGTAGTGCCAGTCGGCGCGGTTCGGGCACTGCTGGAGGGCCTCGGAGAACCGGTCGGTCTGGATGCGCAAGAGTTCCGAGCCGGTCTCGGCGGGATCGCCGTCGTCCTTGAGGTAGGCCTGTGCCTTTTCGGCGGCCGAGGCCTTGAGCTCCAGTTTGGCGATCTCGCCGAAGAGCATGGTAGTGTTGGGTTCGACGGCCACGGCCAGGTCGATGGTCTCGGCGGCCCGATCGGTCCATCCGGCGTGCTGCTGGGCCACCGCCAGACCGACGTAGGCGTTCAGCAGGCGGTCGTTGGTTTCCACGGCGCGGCTGAAGGTCTCCGCCGCTTCGATGTACCGTCCCATCCGCAGATGGTGGGTGCCGAACTTGACGATGGCCTCGAGGTAGTTCGGATGCAGTTCGAGGGCCTTCTGGAAGCAGTCCATCGCCTCATCGTCGCGTCCGAGTTTGATTTCGAGCTCCGCCATCTGCAGGTAGCTGTCGGGAAACTCGCCGTGCTTGTCCATCAACTGCTTGAGGGTGTCGATCGCCTGCTCATACTGGCCTGCCCTGTCCTGGGCTGCGACCAGGTCGTTCTGGAGGGCCCAGTTGTCCGGTTCGATGGTCAGGGCGACCTGGAATTCCCCGACGGCGCGGCGAGGCTGACCGCTGTTGAGCAGCAGGCAGCCGAGCGTCACCCGTGCCTCGGTGTCCATCGGGTCGATGTGGCAGAGCTGCTGATAGTGTTCGATGGCCCGTTCGATCTGTCCGCGGACCACCCAGATGGCGGCGAGCCGCTGGTGGGCGTTGTAGAGGCTGCTCGATATCTCGGCCGCACGGGTGTAGTACTCCATCGCCTCGTCGCCCCGTTCGGTGGTTTCGCAGAGTTCTCCGATGGAGAAGAGGACGCCCGCGTTGGGTTCTTCCATGCGCGAGTCGAGTTCCTTGAGGACGTCGATGGCCTTGTCGCGGTGTCCGAGGGCTTCGAATACGCAGGCCCTGGTCATGGCGATTTCGGTCTGGTAGCCGGCGTCCTGGGCGGCGAGGCGGTCGAGGTGGAGCAGGGCCTGGTCGTATTTGCCCCCCCGGTAGCAGGAGACGGCGGCGGTGATCAGCAGTTCGGGGTCGTTGGGGCGTTCGACGAGTCGGATTCGCAGCGGTTCGACCTTGCCTTCGAACCGGGAGAGGTGTTTGCCGAAGATGCACCAGAGGCTGCTGACCAGCCCTTTACCCAAGACTTCGAGCAGTTGTGACATGATGCCGTCTCTCCCTCTTCTCTAGGCTGCCATGGCGTCCAGGGCTTGCCTGGCCGCGTGAAAGTCGCAATTGATGCTCAGGGCCTGGCGGTAGTGGCGTTTGGCCTGCTCCAGATATCCCTGGTTCTGGTAGAGCTGTCCCAGCAGGTAGTGCACGTCGGCGTAGTTGGCCCCGTTGACGATGGCCGCCTGGAGACGGGCGATCGCCTGCTGGTGCTGGTGCGTGTCGGCGTAGAGCCTGGCCAGATGGATCAGCGCGTTGACGAAACGCGGATTCAGGTCGAGGGCCTGTCGCGAGTGCTCGATGGCCTCGTCGGTCCGTCCCAGCCGCTGGCAGACGCAACTGGTGTGGAAGTGCAGGTCGGCGAATTCCGGATGGCGGGCCAGGGCCCGGCGCAGGATCTCGAGCAGGGCGCTGAATATCTGTTCGTCCATGCCGCTGCGGGGGAGGTCCAGGAATGCGGTCACGAAATCGGGTTCGCCGGCGATCAGCTCAGCCAGGCGATCCAGGTCGTCCTGTTGCCGAGGCGTTTTGGCCTCTTCGATCCGCACGACCTGGACATCAACCTCCAAGCCGAAGTGGCGGGCCTGGCGGGCGGCCATGGTCAGGTGGGTCAAGATCCAGTTGTTGCCCGGGTCCAGCCGGTGGGCCTTCTGGAGGTGGTGGACCGCTTCGAAACTGTGGCCCGCCGCCCCGTGGGCCAGTCCAAGCCGCCACTGGCATTCCGCGGAATCCCGGCGAAGCGTGCATGCCTGGTTCAGGTAGGGGATCGCGCGATCGGCCTGGCCTTCGGCGGCCAGCATCATGCCCAGTTGGTGATTGAACTCAAAACGGTCGGGGTGTTTCTGGACCAGGTCTTTGAGGACCTCGATCGCCCGTTCCGATCGTCCGGCCAGGTAATAGCTCAGCGCGGCTTTGAAGGCCATCCGATCCGGCGAGTCGCCCAATTCGGCCAGCCCTTCGAACTGCAGGCCCGCCTGGCCGTAGCGCCCCTGATGCAGATGGCACTCCGCCAGGAACGACAGGAGCGTGGGGCACCGGCCGTTGCTCTCGATCGCCTTGTTGAGAAACACCGAGGCCAGATCGTACTGCCCGGCGGACATCCGCATCTCCGCTTCCTTGCGGCACGACCGGCTGTGGTAGAAGCGGGCAAGATGTCCGTGGACACCCGGAGCGTCGGCGATCTGATTGAAGAGCTCCGCAGCCTGGGCGAAGTTGCCGGCCTCGTAGAAGCTCATCGCCTGCTTGTAGAGGGGTTTCCAGGGGCGACCGCGTTCGGTGTGGTTGTCTTGGCGTTTCATAGGGTCTTCCTGCCTTCGGTGAACCGATTGTGCCGATCACTGCGCCTGCTGTCGTATCGGCGTTTTGTCCGGTGACAATTACTTGCCGGACGCCGTTCCGCGGAGCCTGCGAACCCGGCGGATGCGGTCCGATAAAGGCTATCAGGGCAACTACAGACGCCCAAGCCGGTTGCCGATAGTGCCTATGGCAGGCTGCGGAAACATGGGGCAAATACTCTGCAGGAGAGACTATGGGCGAGGCGGCCACACTGACAGCCGAAAACAATGAGACGTTGCATCTGGCCAGTTGCGAGGCCGCCTTGGCCATGGCGCGGGAGCGGCGGGACGAGGCGGTGGGCGTCCTGCGCAGCCTGACCAAGGAAGGCAGCCCGGCGGTTCGCTGTCGGGTGGCTGAGTGCCTGACCGAGCTGGGCGGCGAGCAGGCGGCGGTGGGACTGTCAAACCTGTTGGGCGACCCGAACCATCGGGTCCGTATTGCGGCCGCCGACGGCTTAGGTTTTCTTAATGCCCACGCGATTCGAAAACAATTGGTAAACTTAATGGAGAACGATCCTCACATCGAGGTGCGGATCGCGGCCGCCCGCGCACTCGGACGGCTGCAGGACTACGGCGGGCTCCCCATGATCGTTGACATGCTCTATAAGGGCAATGAGCGGATCCAGCGGTTGGCGGTACGGGCCCTGAAAGATATAATCGGGCAGAGCTTCACGCCGGATTACAGCGGGATCCAGGCCGCGAAACGGTATCTCCAGGTTCAAGGCAAGAAGTATTTCTCGGGAGATGATTTATGAAACGGTTTCACGTAATGGCGTTCCTGACCACCTGTGCGTCGTCGATCATGCTGATGGGTTGCGACGAATCGGTGCAGGATACGGTGATCGGCGGGCTTGAGCAGAGCGCCCAGACCCTGATCGCGGCCCTGATCACCGCGGCGTTCCAGACGCTGGAGACCGGCGGCACGGTGTAGCAACGGCTGTTGCGGCTTCCGCGTGTCACGAGTCCCGTGGCAGGGCGTCCAGAGCGACGACGACGGGCACGGACCGGTAACGGATGATTCCGCCCGGCTGTGCCCGATCACCGCTAGGTCGGTGGTTACCCTCACTATATCCACCACGTGTCGGTATACCCGGAGCTTGGTACTGGCAATACGTCCGGCGCCGAGTTAACCTGATTGGCGGTTCTTGAGGAACGTTGTGCGGTGCTTCGGGAGACGTCAATCAGTGCAAACCTTCCCACGCCGAACGAGGCCATGGTGCTTCAGTGCCTGTGGACGGGCGGGCCGATGACGGTGCGGCAGTTGGTCGAGGCC